>DASWUV010000049.1:0-14938 GCA_036401495.1 Pseudonocardia sp.
GGTGAGAACCCGTGCAGCGGGCCTTGGGGCGCCAGCAGGATCCGCCACGCGTACGCCTTGACCAGGTACGACGCCCACAGCGGCGTCACCACCAGCGCGACCAGCGCCGGGCGGGCGCGCGGGCCCGCCACCAGCACCATGTAGGCGGCCAGCGGCACGGCCAGCACCACGCACAGCACCGTCACGCCGAGGGCGACGCCGACCGTGCGCACCGCGGTCAGCAGGTAGGCCGGGCTGGTCAGCACCTCGACGACGTTGTCGGTGGTGAACGTGTAGAGGACGCGGCCGGTGAAGCTGTCGGTCGCGAAGAACGCGGTGGCCAGCAGGAAGCCCAGCGGGAGCAGGTAGAACAGGCCCAGCCAGACCAGCGCTGGGGTGAGCAGGCCGGTCAGGCGCAGCGCGGGACGCCGGTGCAGCAGCGCCTGCACGCGGCGGACCGACACGACCGTCACGGTGCCTCCTTCAACGGGAGCGACCAGCGTGGGCGCAGGGGTGGCCCGCGCCCGGCCGCTGTCTGCGGGGTCAGCTACTGCGCAGCTGGCTCCAGGCCTTGACCCAGTCGTCGTACGCGACGCACTTGGTGTCGGTGCGCCCGTCCAGGCAGTTCGCCGTCGGCGTCGTCCAGTAGTAGACGTCGTTCCAGTACGCCGTGTCCGCCGCGTGGAACTGGGTGCAGTGGTCCTTGTTGACGGTCAGCGCACACGACTTCTGGTTGGCGGGCGCCTCCCCGAAGTACTCCGCGATCTGCGCGTTGACCTGCGGCGACACCACGTAGTTCAGCCACTGGTACGAGCAGTTGATGTTCGCGTCACCCTTCTTGATCATCCACGTGTCCGACCAGCCGGTGGCACCTTCCTTGGGCTTGACGGTGGCCACCTTGTTGGCGTCGGCGTTGGCCAGGTTGGCCGTCAGCTGCCAGCCCTGCCCCTGGCTGATCGAGCCGGACGCGAGCCCCTGGCTCTGCTTGACGTAGTCCCCCCAGTACTCGCTGACCAGCGGCTTCTGCTGGTTGAGCAGCGCGATGGAGGCGTCGAACTGCTTCTGGTCGAGCGCGTACGGGTTCTTGATGCCCAGGTCGGGCTGGGTGGACATCAGGTAGACGGCGGCGTCGGCGATGTAGATCGCGTCGTCGTACGGGCTGATCTTGCCCTTCGCCGGGGAGTTGGCGTCGAACATGCCCGACCACGACGTCGGCGGCGTCGGGTTGGCGGCGACGTTGTAGAGCAGCAGGTTGGCGCCGCGCCCGTGCGGGATGCCGTAGTCCACGCCGTTGACCGAGTTCCAGGGCTTGTCCTTGAGGTCGGGGAAGATGTCGGCGTAGTTGGGCACGAGCGCGGTGTTGATCGGCTGGACGCGGTCGCCGTAGACCAGCCGCAGGGAGGCGTCGCCCGACGCCGAGATGACGTCGTACCCGCCGGTCGCGAACAGCTGTACTGCCTCGGCCGACGTGGCGAACGTCTTGACGCTGACCTTGCAGCCGGTCTGCTGCTCGAACGGGGTCACCCAGTTGATCTTCGGGTCGGTCGAGCCGTTCTCCGCGTAGCCCGGCCACGCCAACACCGAGAGCTGGCCCTCGCCCGCGCCGACCGGACCCGCGTACGCGGCGCCGCCCGGCGGCGGCCCCTGCCCGGCGCCGGGGGCGGCACCACCACCCCCGCCGCCGCCGGCGCACGCCGCGAGCGCGAGGCCGAGCGCCCCGATCGTCGCCGCACTCTTGATCTTCGCGCCCTTGATCTTCATAGCGGGGCGTCCTCCTTCATCCGGGGAGCCGGGTCTCGTGTTCGGGACGCCAGTACAGGCGCACCCTTTCCCCGCGCGCGGGGACCGCCGTCGCCGTCGCCCCGTTGAGGAGCAGCACGGACAGGGGTGTGCCGGTGTCGAGCGCGACGACACAGCGGGTGGTCGCGCCGGTGTAGACCAGCTCGTCCACTGTCGCTTCGACGCTGTGGACGTCGTCGGGGACCGGCGCGCCCGCCGGGCGCAGCGTGATCTTCTCCGGGCGGATGCTCATCCCGTCGACGACGTTGGACGTGCCGACGAAGCCCGCCACGAACGCCGACGCGGGCCGCTCGTAGACCTCGTGGGCCGCCCCGGCCTGCTCGACGCGGCCCTCGTTGAACACGACGATCCGGTCGGCGAGGGTCAGCGCCTCGTCCTGGTCGTGCGTGACCAGCACGAACGTGATCCCGGAGCTGCGCTGGAGCTGGGCGAGCTCGATCTGCATCTGCTCGCGCAGCTTGAGGTCCAGCGCGCCCAGCGGCTCGTCGAGCAGGAGTACGGCGGGTCGGTCGACGAGCGCGCGGGCCAGCGCCACCCGTTGGCGTTGGCCGCCGGACAGGGCGGTGGGCGCGCGGTCGCCCATCCCGTCCAGTCGCACGGTGGCCAGCGCCGCCCTCGCCCGCTCCCGGCGCTCGGCCTTGCCGACGCCCGCGATGCGCAGCGGGTACTCGACGTTGCCCGCCACGGTGAGGTGCGGGAACAGCGCGTAGTCCTGGAAGACGGTGTGCACGTCGCGGTCGAACGGCGGAGCCGCGGTGACGTCCTGGCCGCGCAACGCCACGGTGCCCGCGGTGGGCGCCTCGAAGCCCGCGATCATCCGCAGCACCGTGGTCTTGCCCGAACCGGAAGGGCCCAGCAGCGTGACGAACTCGCCGTCGGCGACGTCGAGGTCCAGGTTGTGCACGGCGACCACACCGCCTGCGAACTCCTTGCGCAGGCCGCGCAGGGAGATAGCCGGAGCGGGCACGGGCCGGGCGTCGTCGACGGGCGCCGCCGCGGTGCGTCCTCGGGCAGGGGCCACGACGAGAAAACATATGGCTCCATAGGTTTGGGCGTCAACGGCTGTGTCAAGCTGTGATCCGTGCGTGACAGCGGCGGCCGGGCGGCGGTCTTCGCGCCGCTCGACGTGGGCCGCCGCGCCGACGCCGTCGTCCGGCGCCTGTCCGAAGGCATCCGGCTGGGGCTGCTGCGGCCCGGCGAGCAGCTGCCGAGCGAGATCGAGCTGGCGGAGTCGTTCGGCGTCGCGCCGGTGACGGTCCGCGAGGCGCTCATCGCGTTGCGGGAGCAGGAGCTCGTCGAGACCCGGCGGGGCCGCACCGGCGGCAGCTTCGTGCGCGACGCGCCGGGCGGGGCGGCCGACGTCCTGCGGGAGCGGCTGCGCGAGGTCGCCCCTTCCCAGCTGCGCGACCTGGCCGACCACTACGTCGCGGTGTTCGGCACCAGCGCGCTGCTCGCGGCCGAACGGGCCGGGGGCGCGGACGTGCGGCTGCTGACCGAGGGCGTCGCCGAGCTGCGCAGGGCCCCCGACGCCGACGCGCGCCGCAGGGCCGAGTCGCGCTTCCACATCGACGTCGGCGCCGCGGCCCAGTCGGCCCGGCTGACCAGGGCGGTGATCAGCTTGCAGAGTGAGGTCGGCCCGCTGCTCTGGCTGGCCGCCACCACCCCGGCGGCCCGCACCGAGGTGCTGGCGCGCGCGCAGGCCATCCTCGACGCCGTGCGCGCGGGCGACGCCCACCGCGCGCGCTCGGAGGCGACCGCGCACGTCTACGGGGCGCTGGCCCGCGCGAGCGCGATGCAGCTGACCCTGCTCGCGGAGGAGGAGGACGCGCTGTGGTGAGCGCCGGGATGAGTGCTGGGATGAGTGCTGGGATGCGCCGTGGGTGACGCCGTCGGCGGGCTCGTCGAGCGGGTGGCGCGGCTGTGCGAGAGCACGATCGCCGCCGTCGAGGGGCTGCGGGGCGTCGCGGCAGAGCTGTTCCCGGCGTCCGGTGCGGCCGCGGTGGCGCCGATCGCCGACGTCGTGCGGCCGGTGCTGGAGACGCCGGGCACCCCGCTCGTCGGGGCCGGGCTGGTGCTCGCGCCGGGGGCGGTGCCCGGCGTGGGGCACTGGATGGAGTGGTGGCACCGCGGGGCGGGCGGCCGGGGTGCGCTGCGGCGGCTGGAGCCGGTGCTCGACGCGCGCGCCGACGACTTCTACGACTACACGCAGCTGCCCTGGTTCGCGGTGCCACGCGACACGGGCGCCCGGCACGTCACCGGCCCGTACGTCGACGCGCTCTGCACCACCGAGTACACGCTGACGTTCACGATGCCGCTCTACTCGGCCCGGCGGGAGTTCCTGGGGGTGGTCGGGGCGGACATCGTCGTCGACTGGCTGGAGCGGCGCCTGCTGCCCCTGCTGCACCGCACCGGGCACGCGGCGGCGCTGGTCAACGCCGAGAACCGGGTGGTGGCGGCCAACCGTCCCGACCTGGTGACGGGCGCGGTGACCGAGCTGGCGGCCACTCGGCACCCCTTGCCGGACCTGCCGCTGACGGTCCTGGTCCTGCCTGACGCCGGCTAGGGCCGTGCGCGGAAAACGTCGCCAGGGCAACGTTTTCCGCGCACGGTCAGGCGCGGCGCAGGGACAACGCGAGGGCGGGGCAGGACTTCACCGCCCACTTGGCCGTCTTCACCAGCTCAGGGGGCAGCTCCTCGTCCTCGACGATGGGGTAGCCCCACTCGTCGAGGCTGACGATCTCGGGCAGCAGCTCGGCGCACACCCCGTGGGCGTGGCAGTGGATGGGGTCGACGCGCAGCCTGGTCACCCGTTCTCCTGACTCATCTTCTCCACGCCCTACCCGTAGCCGATCGGGGTCCACGGGCCCAGTCCCGACGCGGCGCACGGCACACCCCGCGCATGAGCGGCCACATCGTCGGCGAACGTGTGCAGCGCGCTGGCCGCGAGCCGGGCGGCGCCGTCGGGGTGCGAGCACGCCCCACGCCCTGGGATGACGCCGAGGCGCCGCTTCAGGCGCGGCAGCAGGTCGCGGTCGTAGATGCCGTCGGCCAGCGTGGCCATGTCGGCGGCGATCGCAGGCAGCCCGAACATGCACGGCCCGCACTGGCCCGCGCTGGCGTCGGCGAGGTACTGCAGCACCATGGCCGTCTCGGAGACTCCGCACGCCGAGGCGGGCAGTGCGATCAGGGCGGTCACCCCGAGCTGGATCCCGACGTCGGCGCAGGTCTCGTGGGCCAGCGCCAGCTCGAGCGCGTCGTCGCTGGGCAGCCAGCTCCCGCCGAGGCCGCCGATGAGCACCGCGCGCAGCGGCTCCGTCTCACCGCCCGCAAGCTCGAGCAGGTCGCTGACCGGCAGCCCCATCTCGATCTCGTGGACGCCGGGCCGGTTCACGGCGCCGCTGACCGTCGCCAGCGTCGTCCCGGGGGAACCCTCGGTGCCCGCGGTCCGGTACCACCTCTCGCCGAAGCGGGCGATGAGCGCCAGGTGCGCCAGCGTCTCGACGTTGGCCACGAGGGTCGGCCGCCCGCGCACGCCCTTCACCGAGGTGCGCACCCCGGTCGGGCGGGGGTCGCCGGTGTTCAGTGTGTTCACCAGGGCCGTGCTCTCGCTGGCCACGAAGCCCTGGGGCATCTCGGCCAGCTGGACCGGCACCGGGTCGCCCCCGCGCTCGCGCAGCGCGGCCATCAGCACCGCGGTGAGCGGGCTGTCCGCGTGCAGCGCGAGCACCGCATCCTTCGCGCCGACGGCGTGCGCGGCGAGCGCGATGCCGTCCAGCACCAGGTGCGGGGCCCGGTGCAGCAGGACGCGGTCCTTCGCGCTGGAGGGGTCGCTCTCGCATCCGTTGGCGACCACGGTCGGTGTGCGCTTCGACTCGTTGACCACCGCCATCTTCTCGGCGAGCGGAAAGCCGCCGCCGCCGCGCCCGCGCAGCCCCGCCCTCGCCACCTTCTCGACGAGGATCCGGCGCCCCGCGCCGCCTGGGTAGTCGCCGAGGGGGAGGGGCCCGAAGCGGCTGAGGTGCATGTCGAGATCGGCGGTCATGCGCGGGTCGGGTGCGGCCGCGAAGAGCCGGAACGACTCGACGGCAGCGGCACCCACGAGCGACATCGGGCCGGTCGCCAACGCCGTCACTGGGTTTCCAACGTTGCCTGCGTAACCGTCATCGCTGGGCCGCGACCATCCCCGCGCGGCGCGCCTTGGCGTCGGGGTGGCGGACCAGCAGGCGCCGCGTGAGCGCGGCGGCCACGACGGCGGCGCACACCACGTTGAGCCCGATCACCCAGTTCAGCCTGCTGTCCGAGCCGCCGATGCCGAGGCCGTGGACGAGCGCGAGCGGCCACATCGCGTAGGCGGCCAGGTGCACGGTCCGCCAGACGCGCTGCGAGAGCCGGGTGCGCAGGAGGCTCGTGACGATCACCGCGAGCAACAGGTCGAAGGCGACCGCCCCGAGGCCCACCCAGACCGGGTGGTAGCCGGAGATGAAGGGCACGACGGCGTCGAACCAGCCCAGGTCCACGTACCCGTCGATGATCGCGGACCCGATGTGCACGGCCAGGAACACGATGGCCAACAGCGACAGGTTGCGGTGCAGCGCGTGCATCGTGAACCGCTGCCAGCGGCCCGCGCTCGCCCGGGTGACGTGCGCACAGCCGAGCACGACGGTCGCGGTCAGCAGCAGCAGCGCGACGAGCCCGCAGGCCCGGCTGACGAACCACAGCAACTCCTGCATCAGTCGGCGCTCCTCTCGGGTTGGTCGGGCCAGCCTGCGGTGGTGGTGACGGCGCCATCGACGTCGACGAGGCGGGCGGGGAGGCGGCGCGCCGCGAGCCATGCGGGAGCGGCGTCGCCGAGCACGACGGCGGCGGTGCTGGCCGTGTTGGCCTCGACGCACGAGGCGGCGGCGACCGACGCGGTTCGCCACCTGCTGTCGGGGATGTCGCCGGTGCGCGGGTCGACGATGTGGTGCACGGTCCGGCCCGCGCGCCGCCACGCCCGCCGGGTCGTGCTCGACGTGGCGAGGCCGCCGCCGGTGATGCTCACGACGTGCTCGGGATCGACGAGCGCGCGCTCGTGGTCGTCGCCGACGGCGATGCGCCAGCCGCCTTCGGGTGCCTGTCCCGCAACGCGCACGTCGCCGCCCAGGCTGACCAGCACACCCGCGCCGGTGGCCGCGGCGGCGCGCTCCGCGATCCGGTCGGCGCAGAGCGCCTTGGCGGTGGCGCCGAGGTCGAGCGCGACCCCGCGGGGGAGCACGACCGTCCGCGTGGCGGCGTCCCAGCCGATGCGCCACCAGCCCGGAGCTGCCCTCGGCGCGGGCGGGGAGTCGGGCCGGTCGGGGTCGATGGCGGCGAAGTCGCGGTCGTAGCCCAACGCCTGCACCGCCGCGCCGACGGTCGGGTCGACGATGCCGTCGGTCTGCTCGGCGGCCAGCGCCGCGACCGTGAGGGCCTCGGCCAGCAGCGGGCTCACCTGGGTCGCCGCGCCCGCGCGCGCATGCAGGCCGGTGATCTCGGAGTCGGCCCGGAACCGGCTGCAGGCGGCGTCGATCGCCGCCAGCTCCGCGCGCAGCACACGCTCCGCCGCGTCGAGTGCCGTCGGCTCGGCGACGGCGAGCAGCGCCGTCGTCCCCAACGCGGTGACCACGATCCGAGCGGGGCCCGTCGTGCGGGTCATGACCCGCCCGACGACCCGGCCGGATCGCCTTCGGCGCTCTGAGGGGCGGCCGCGGGGGGTTGGGGAGCGGATGTGGGAGCGACGGCGGGCGCCGGTGTGGCCTTGTGCGACTTGGCCGTCGTGCCCGCGTGCGCCTTGCTCGTCGGCGCGGCCGCGGTGTGGCTGGGCGCGGCGGGCTGCTCGGGCTCCGCGAGGGTGGCGGCCGCGGTGTCGGCCTGGACCGGCGCGGTCGCCGTCGGCTCCGAGGTGGCGGCGAAGGCCTGGGCGAACACGGACCCGAAGACCACGGCGAGCGCGGTGCCGCACGCCGCGGTGACGGTGGTGGCCCCTACGATGCGACGTCGTCCCGCCGCACGGGGGTCGACGGCAGGTCGCCCGGCTCGGTGACTGCTCATGGTCAGGGACGCTAACTCCTGGCACGCTGACCTCTGGCAAGCCTGAGAGGTGAGGTTGCCGTCGGTCCACCGTGCGGCGGTGAAGCGTCGACGAGTGGACCGTAATGGACCGAAAGCGATGTATCACTGCCCCGAACGGTCCAACCGAGCTCTCAGGTTGAGCCGGTTCTTGCGGCAAGCGGTCGTCAGGCGGGGTTGAGAACGTCGAAGCCCGCGTAGGGCACGAGCGCGTCGGGCAGCACAACCGACCCGTCGGGCCGCTGGCCCTGTTCGAGGAGTGCGACGAAGGTGCGCCCGATCGGGAGCCCCGAGGTGTTGAGCGTGGCGGCGAACCCGCGGGTGCCGTCCTTGGCGCGGGTGCGGATGGCTGCCCGGCGGGCCTGGAACGTGCCCATGTCGGACGCCGACGCGATCTCCCGGTAGGCCTGCTGGCCGGGCAGCCACACCTCGATGTCGAAGGTGATCTGGGCCGAGAAACCGGTGTCGCCCGCCGCGAGCTTGACCACGCGGTAGTGCAGCCCCAGCCCCTGAAGGACGGCCTCGGCGTGCCCGACCAGCACGTCCAGCTCGGCCCGCGAACCGGCGGCGTCGGCGAACCGCACGAGCTCCACCTTCGCGAACTCGTGCATCCGGATCAGCCCGCGGGTGTCCTTGCCGTACGAGCCCGCTTCGGAGCGGAAGCACGGCGTGTAGGCGGTGTAGGCGAGCGGGAGGTCCTCCAGCGCGAGGGTCTCCTGGGCGTGCAAGTTGGTGAGCGGCACCTCGGCCGTCGGGATGAGGAAGAGCTCGCGGTCGCCGAGGCTGGTGCGGAACAGGTCGTCGGCGAACTTCGGCAGCTGGCCGGTGCCGGTCATCGTCGCGCGGTTGACCAGCGTCGGAACCGAGAACTCCGTGTACCCGTTGGCCGCGGCGACGTCGAGGAAGTAGCTCGCCAGCGCCCGCTCCAGCTTGGCGCCCTGGCCCCGCAGCACGGCGAAGCGAGGTCCTGAGAGCTTGGTGGCTCGCGGGAAGTCGAGGATGCCGAGGCGTTCCCCGAGGTCGACGTGGTCGAGCGGCTCGGAGATCTCGGGCCGCTCGCCCCAGTACCGCAGCACTTCGGCGTCGGCGTCGCTGGTGCCGTCGGGCAGCTCGTCCAGCGGCAGGTTGGGGATGCCGAGCAGGAGGTCCTGCAGCTCCGCGTCGAGGACCTTCTGCTCCTCGTCGGCCGCGGCGACCGTCACCTTGAGCTCCCGTGCGCGCTCGACCAGCGCGGGCCGCTCCGCAGCGCTCGCGCCCTTGACCGACTGGGCCACCCGCTTGGCCTCCGCGCGCGCCTCGTCGCCGCGCTGGATGGCCGAATTGCGCCCGGACAACAGCTTGTCCAACGCCGAAAGGTCGATCGAGTAGCCCTTGCGGGCGAGCTTGCGGACGGCGTCGGTGGCGGGGTCGAGCAGGACGCGGGGGTCGTGCATCGCTTAAGGGTATCGGCCGGTGGCGAGCCGGTTTCGGGCGCGGGACCGGTGGTCTGCCGCCTCCTCAGATAGTATGCGCGCATATTGCCTACGAGGGGAGCGGACATGTGGACGCACGAGGTCGTCGGGGAGTGCGCCGCCGGGCCCGCGCGCATCTTCGGCATCTGGGCCGACGCGCAGAGGTGGTCGGAGTGGAACGCGGGCGTGCGCGGCATCGAGCTGCACGGTTCCTTTGCGGCAGGCACGGAAGCCGTCATGGTCCTGCCGGACGCGACGACCTTGCCGTTTCGTCTGTCGTGGGTCGAACCCGGCAAGGGCTTCGAGGACGTGACCGAGCTGCCCGACGCAGGCGTCACCGTGCGGGTTCGGCATGAGCTGCTGCCCCACGCAGACGGCACGCGCATCGTCTACCGCTGCCGGGTCGAGGGACCCGAACCTGCGGCAGGCGACGTGGGAAGGGCCGTGACGGCCGACTTTGCCGACGTCATCGCGGCGCTGGTTGCACGCGCGGAGCAGCGGGATGGGTGAGGCCCTCGAACCGGGCGACAGCGCCGGTCTGCTGCTGTGGCGGGCCACGCTGAGCTGGCAGCGCCGCGTCGCTGCCGTGTTGAGTCCGCTCGGGTTGACCCACGTCCAGTTCGTCCTGTTGGTGAGCACGTGGTGGCTCACCAGGGTCGCCGGTCAGACGCCGAACCAACGGCACATCGCGGAGCACGCCAACACCGACCCGATGATGACCTCACAGGTCCTGCGCGCGCTGACCAAGAAGGGGCTGCTGCGCCGGAGCCCCGATCCGGGCGACGCGCGGGCGATGCGCATCACCGTGACCAGCGAAGGAGCGGACCTTGCGGTGCGGGCCGTACAGGTCGTCGAGGAGGCTGATCGGGCCTTCTTCGCCGTGGTCCCCGATCGGGTCGCGCTGATGCGCGTCCTGCGGGCGCTCGCCTGACGCGGTGTGCCCAGCACCCGTGGAGCCCTACCGGCTCAGCCCGGCCTTCGACGGTGAGTTGGGCGGCACCCGGTACCGCAATCGGGTGCGGGTCCGCCCGAACGCCGCCCGAGGTGCTCGCCTACCCATCAGGGGGTGGCGGCCGGACGGGTGACGTCGCAGTATGTGCGGCAGATCACGTTGAGAGAGGCCATACCCCGTGTCGACTGCATCGCCTTCCGTTCCGTCCTACGCCTCAGGCGTCTCCGACACCGCGCTGCTCGGCGACACCATCGGCGACAACTTCGACCGGGTCGCGGCCGCGCAGCCCGACCACGAGGCGATGGTGGACGTGCCGAGCGGGCGGCGCTGGACGTACGCCCAGATGCGCGAGGACGTCGACACGGTGGCGATGGGCCTGCTCGCCGCCGGGCTCGGCAAGGGTGACCGGGTCGGGATCTGGGCGCCCAACGTCGCCGAGTGGACGCTCGTGCAGTACGCCACCGCGAAGATCGGCGTCATCCTCGTCAACATCAACCCGGCCTACCGGACCCACGAGCTGGAGTACGTGCTCAACCAGGCCGGGATCGCGGTCCTGGTGGCCGCGACGAGCTTCAAGACCTCCGACTACGCGGCGATGATCAAGGAGGTCCGGCCGAACTGCCCCGAGCTGCGGCAGGTGGTGCTGCTGGGTACACCGGACTGGGAGACGCTCGTCGAGACCGGCAGCCGCGGCGACCGGGCGGAGCTGCAGCGGCGACAGTCGGAGCTCTCCCCCGACGACCCGATCAACATCCAGTACACGTCGGGCACCACGGGCTTCCCGAAGGGCGCGACGCTGTCGCACCACAACATCCTCAACAACGGCTACTTCGTCGGTCGCCTGTGCGACTACACGCCCGATGACCGCGTGTGCATCCCGGTGCCCTTCTACCACTGCTTCGGCATGGTCATGGGCAACCTGGGGAGCACGACGAACGGCGCCACGATGGTCATCCCCGGCCCGGGGTTCGACCCGAAGGCCACGCTGCACGCCGTCCAGCAGGAGCGCTGCACGGCGCTGTACGGCGTGCCGACGATGTTCATCGCCGAGCTCAACGACCCGACGTTCGAGGAGTACGACCTCACGTCCCTGCGCACGGGGATCATGGCGGGCTCGCCGTGTCCGGTCGAGGTGATGAAGCAGGTCGTCGAGCGGATGGGCATGACCGAGGTGACGATCTGCTACGGCATGACCGAGACCTCGCCGGTGTCGACGCAGACGAGGGCGGACGACACCCTCGACCGGCGGGTGTCGACGGTCGGGCGGGTGCACCCGCACGTCGAGGTCAAGGTCGTCGACCCGGAGAACGGCCTCACGCTGCCCCGCGGCGAGCCCGGCGAGCTCTGCACCCGCGGCTACTCGGTGATGCTCGGCTACTGGAACGAGCCGCAGAAGACCGCCGACGCGATCGACGCGGCGCGGTGGATGCACACCGGCGACATCGGGGTCATGGACGACGAGGGCTACGTCAACATCACCGGCCGGATCAAGGACATGGTGATCCGCGGCGGTGAGAACGTGTACCCGCGGGAGATCGAGGAGTTCCTCTACTCGCACCCGGACATCGTCGACGCGCAGGTCATCGGCGTTCCCGACGAGCGGTACGGCGAAGAGTTGTGCGCGTGGGTGACGCTGCGGCCCGGCGCGGCCGCCCTCACCGCCGAAGCGCTGCGGGAGTTCGCGGGCGGCAGGCTCGCGCACTACAAGATTCCGCGGTACGTGCTCGTCGTCGAGGAGTTCCCGATGACCGTCACGGGCAAGGTCCGCAAGGTCGAGATGCGCGAGAAGAGCGTCGTCCTGCTCCACCTGGAGGACGCCGCGGCGGTCCGAAACGCGTAACCGGCCGGGCGCGTCGCAGATCGGCTGCGTCCGGGCGTGTCGCGCAGTAGGCTGGTGGACCAAGCGCGTCCCGGGTGTCGCCCGAGGGCGCGTTCGTCATGATCGGAATATTTACCCCGGCCGACGGGCAGTCGTCGGCCGGTGCATGCGGTTCGAGTCACAGCAGAGAACGGGTGAACAGGGTGCCGACCGGCAGGGTCAAGTGGTTCGACGCGGACAAGGGATTCGGCTTCCTCGCCCAGGACGGTGGTGAGGACGTCTACGTCCGCAAGAACGCGCTGCCCGCCGGGGTTGAGGCCCTCAAGCCCGGCCAGCGCGTCGAGTTCGGCATGGCGGAGGGCAGGCGGGGACCCCAGGCCTTGCAGGTGCGGATACTCGAGGCGCCGCCGTCGGCCGTCGAGGCGGCGCGGCGTCCGGCCGAGGATCTGCACAGCCTCATCGAGGACATGATCCAGCTGCTGGAGACGAAGGTGCAGCCCGACCTGCGCCGCGGCCGCTACCCGGAGCGCAAGTCGGCGAAGCTCGCCGCCGAGGTGGTGCGGGCGGTGGCGCGCGACCTCGACGGGTGAGTCGTGCGTCCCGGCACGGTGAGGCGGGCGCTTGGGCACGGCGAGCCCGGCGTTCCGCCATGGGGCTGGCCTAGCTCGTCACGTTCAGGATCCAGCTCGCGCGGATGGGGAACTCGATCTCGCCGGTCGCGGCGTTGGTCTGGGGCGGCGGTCCGTACTCCTGCACCTGGGCGGTGACGAGCGTGTCGGTCGCGGCGGGGAGCTGCAGCGTGTAGTCGGGATGCTGGTCGGGGGCCAGGACGGGGCTCCGACCGTCGCTCTGGCTGCCGTTGGCGCTGCGGTAGCTGAACACCACCTGCCAGGGGGCCGAGGAGATGTCGCTCGGCACCTTGACGTTCAGTGCAGTGCCCGCAGGCACCCGCAGCTTGACGGGGGCGTTCGCGTCACTCTGACAGCTCTTCAGCTGCAGGTCACAGAACTGGGTGGGCCGGGCGACGACGCTGGTCGGGCCCGCCGCGAACGTCACCTGCGGAGGCGTGGCGGCGCCACCGCAGCCCGCGAGCCCCGTGAGCGCGGCCACGGCGAGCAGACGGCGGAGCACCGGCCCAGCGTAATGGGCGGTCACGGCGAGGGCGCGCGGATGGCGAGGAAGGGCGCGAGGCTACGCCCCTTATGCAGCAACACGGTCTGCGCTCCCACCAGCGCGACCACGCCCGCCACCACCGTGAACCCGATCCAGAACGTGTCGTGCGGCAGCAGCACCCCCAGCGCGCCGCCGAACACCCACGCCAGCTGCAGCACCGTCTCCGAGCGTCCGAATGCCGACGCGCGCGACTCCTCGGGCAGGTCGCGCTGGATCACGGCGTCCAGACTGACCTTGGCCAGCCCGCTCGCCCCCGCGCCGACCAGCCCGACCGCCGCCGCCGTCGCGATGCCGGGAAGTGCCGCCGCCACCGCGGCCACGGCCACCGCCGCGCCGACGCACCACAGCACGGCGACGCTCGAGACCGCCCGCGGACGCGCGCCCGCCGCGTTGCCGAGGAACGATCCGATGCCCGCCGCCGCGCCGACGATGCCGATGAGGACGAGCTGGTCGGTGGGCCGCGCGTCGGTCTGTTTGACGACGAAGGCCACGAAAAGGGTGAGGAACCCGGTGAGCACCCGGATCGCGGCGTTGCCCCACAGCGCGACGGCGACGCTGCGACCCATCGGCGTCCGGCGGCCTCGACGGGTGGTGCGCAGCGCCGCGGGCACCTCGCCCGCCGTCGACTCGACCCAGCGGGGGATCCGCAGGCACAGCACCGTGCCCGCGACGGCCAGCACGGCCGTGAAGACCAGCGCGCCTTCCGAGCCGCCGAGGTAGGCGATGCCCGCGGCCAGGCCGCCGAACACCGCGCCTGCGGCGAGGCCGAACGTCGTCAGTCGGGAGTTCGTCGTGACGAGCGAGATCGCCTCGGGCAGCACCCGCGGCGTGACCGCCGCCTTGAGCACGACGAACGACTTGGACAACACCAGCGCGCCCAGCGCGGCCGGATACAGCAGCCAGGTGTGGTACTCGAAGGCCATCACGACCGCGAGCACCGCCCGTCCGGCGAACGTGACGGCCAGTGCGGCGCGCCGCCCGTGCTGGATGCGGTCGAGCAACGGCCCGATCACCGGCGCGACGAGTGCGAACGGCGCCGCGGTGATCGCGAGGTAGAGCGCCACGTTGGTGACGCTCTCGGCCTTCGCGGCGGCGAAGAACAGGGTGTTGGCCAACGCGACGGCCACGGCCGAGTCGACCGCGTAGGTCATCATCGTCGCGTAGGTCAACGCGGTGAGGCCGGAGCGGTCGGCCCCGTCCGCCGTGGCCGCGCGGTGGAACGCGCGCACCGAACCCTCGGCGAACTGCCTGCTCCGCATGGCCGCCACCCGCGTCACCGTGATCTTGCGCGGCAGTCTGGTCGTGGGCGGCGGGATCGGGGCGGTCGCGACGGCGGGGCCTGCGCTCGCCGGTGCCGCGGGGTGGGCAGGCCGGACGGGCTCCGGGTCGCCGGGCGGCGTCCACTGCGTCGGGGCGGCAGGTTCGGGGACGCGACGGTAGACGCTCGGGTCGTAGTCCGGGTCGTCGTGCCAGGGGTAACGCCGCCGCGGCGCGTAGGGGTCGACGGACGCCTGGCCGCCCGCCGCGCCCACAGGAACATCGGCGGTCGGCGCGTTCTCGGCCGTGCTCCCCGTCCAGGATCGCCCCGGCCGTGCTCGGATCGTTCGGGGGCGCCGCACGCCGCCATTCTGACGCATCACCGGCCGTTCCGGACGCGAACGCGACAGCTCCCGCGGG
>DASWUV010000050.1:0-4020 GCA_036401495.1 Pseudonocardia sp.
GTTCGACTCCGTGGTGACCTCGGCGCCGAGCGCCAGCCCGAACGTCGACCGGATCGCGGCGAGCACCTCGCCGAGCCGTTCCGCGCCGAGCAGTGATGGCGTGCCGCCCCCGAAGAACACCGTGTCGACGGTTCGCGCCCCCACGGTCGAAGCGGCCACCGCCAGCTCGCGGCGGACCGCCTCCAGCCACCCGTCCGGCGACGCCCCCGACCCGGCCAGCTCCGACGCCGTGTAGGTGTTGAAGTCGCAGTAGCCACACCGCGCCGCGCAGAACGGCACGTGGACGTAGATCCCGAACGGAACGTGCACAACGAACCAGTTTGCCACCGCGGCGAACACTGCCGCCGTCGTCTCTCCGCTGCGGTTGCGCCGCCCCCGTGTGAGTCTCCTCCCAGCATGCGGACGCTGTTGGCCCACGGACCGGACAGATGGCACCCTGGACGGCGTGACCGCGTCGATGCCCGCTTTGTTGCTCGTGGGGCGCCGTCACGTCGACCTGCTCCGGGTGAGCAGCGCGCTCTGTCGTTGAGCCCGCCACCCGTCGCACGTCCCGAAACCCGCGAGAGGCGCGTCTGTTGAGCACCCCTGTGAAACGCAAGCGCGGCGAAGGCCAGTGGAAGCTGGGCTACCGCGAGCCGTTGAACCCCAACGAGCGGACCAAAAAGGACGACGACGGGCTTAACGTCCGCGCGCGCATCGAGAACGTCTACGCCAAGCGGGGCTTCGACTCGATCGACCCGGCCGACCTGCGCGGGCGGATGCGCTGGTGGGGGCTCTACACCCAGCGCCGCCCCGGCATCGACGGCGGCCGCACCGCCGTGCTCCCGCCCGAGGATCTCGACGACCGCTACTTCATGCTGCGCGTCCGGCTCGACGGCGGCGCGCTCACCACCGAACAGCTGCGGACCCTCGGCGAGGTCAGCCAGACCTACGCGCGCGACACGGCCGACGTCACCGACCGGCAGAACATCCAGTACCACTGGATCGACATCGTCGACATGCCCGCGATCTGGGCGCGCCTCGAAGGCCAGGGCATGCTCACGACCGAGGCGTGCGGCGACACCCCGCGGGTCATCCTCGGTTCGCCGGTCGCGGGCATCTCCGTCGACGAGGAGATCGACCCGCGTCCGGCCATCGACGCGATCCTCGACCGATACATCGGCTCGCCGGAGTTCTCCAACCTGCCGCGCAAGTTCAAGACCGCGATCTCCTGGCAGCAGGACATCGCGCACGAGATCAACGACGTGTCGTTCATCGGGGTCGTGCACCCCGAGCACGGACCGGGCTTTGACGTCTGGGTCGGCGGCGGCCTCTCGACCAACCCGAAGATCGCCCAGCGGCTCGGCGCCTGGGTGCCGCTCGACGAGATCCCCGACGTGTGGGCCGGAATCATCTCCGTGTTCCGCGACTACGGCTACCGACGGCTGCGCCACCGCGCCCGCATCAAGTTCCTCGTCGCCGACTGGGGCGCCGCGGAGTTCCGCCGCGTGCTGGAGCAGGAGTACCTGGGCAGGGCGTTGGTCGACGGGCCCGCGCCTGCCACCCCCGCCATCCCCATCGACCATGTCGGCGTGCACAAGCAGCGCGACGGGCGCAACTACGTCGGCGTGGCCCCCGCGTCCGGCCGCGTCTCGGGGACGACGCTCGTGGCGCTCGCCGACGCCGCCGAGCGGGCCGGGTCGGGGCGGGTGCGGCTCACCCCGCAGCAGAAGATCGTCGTGCTCGACGTGCCCGACGCCGCCGTGGACGCGCTGACCCGAGAGCTCGCCGACCTCGGCCTGCAGGCCGAGCCCTCGCCGTGGCGGCGCGCCACGATGGCGTGCACCGGGATCGAGTTCTGCAAGCTCGCGATCGTCGAGACGAAGGAGCGGGCGATCCGCCTGGTCGACGACCTGGAGAAGCGCCTGGCCGACGTCCACCCCACCGTGCCGATCTCCATCCACCTCAACGGCTGCCCGAACTCGTGCGCCCGCGCCCAGGTCGCCGACATCGGACTCAAGGGCATGATCGTCACCGACGGCGAGGGCAACCAGGTCGAGGGTTTCCAGGTGCACCTCGGCGGCGGGCTGGGGCTCGACTCGGGCTTCGGGCGGAAGCTGCGCGGACTCAAGGTCACCAGCGCGGAGCTGGGCGAATACGTCGAACGCGTTGTGCGGCACTACGTCGAGCAGCGCGCGGACGACGAGCGGTTCGCGCAGTGGGTCGCGCGGGCCCAGGAAGCCGACCTCAAATGACTCGTGCGCGGATAACACTGTTCCCGCGACGTTTTCCGCGCACGGCAGGCGGAGGCGGGGAATGACGGAGCGCGCCGTGCCCTTCTACTGCCCGTACTGCGGCGACGAGGATCTCCGGCCGTCCGAGGTGAGCCACGGGGCCTGGTACTGCGCGGCCTGCCTGCGCACGTTCACGTTGAAGATGATCGGGATCGGGGTGCCGTCATGAGTGTCGCAACCGAGGTTGACCTGCGAGCCGTCGCCGAGGGTGGGGCCGCCGCGTTGGGGCCGGACGCCACCGCCGAGGACGTTCTGACGTGGGCCGCCGAGACGTTCGGCTTCCGGATGATCGTGGCGTCGAACATGCAGGACGCCGTGCTCGTCGACCTGGCCGCGAAGGCGCTGCCCGGCGTCGAGGTGCTCTTCCTGGACACCGGCTACCACTTCGCGGAGACGATCGGCACCCGGGACGCCGTCGAGCTGACCTACGACGTGAAGATCGTGAACGCGCGCGCCCGTCGGTCGGTCGGGCTCCAGGACATCGAGTTCGGCAAGGACCTGTTCGCCCGCGACCCGAACCTCTGCTGCGCGATGCGCAAGGTCGAGCCGCTGCAGGACACGCTCGCGGGCTACGACGCCTGGGCGACGGGCGTGCGCCGTGTCGAGGCCCCGACCCGCGCCGCCACCCCCCTGGTCACCTACGACGAGAAGTTCGGGCTCGTGAAGATCAACCCGATCGCCGCGTGGAGCGACGCCGACATGGACGCCTACATCGCCGAGCACAACATTTTGGTCAACCCGCTGGTCGCCGAGGGCTACCCCTCGATCGGCTGCGCGCCGTGCACCGCGAAGCCCGCTCCGGGCACCGACCCCCGCTCCGGCCGTTGGGCGGGCACCGGGAAGATCGAGTGCGGGTTGCACACGTGAGTGAGCTTGCGAGCTCACCATCGAGCCCGAGCGTGCAGGCCCCGACGCTCGACGCCCTCGATGCTCTCGAATCCGAGGCCATCCACATCTTCCGCGAGGTGGCGGGCGAGTTCGACCGGCCGGTGATCCTGTTCTCCGGCGGCAAGGACTCGACGCTGCTCGTACACCTGGCCGTCAAGGCGTTCGCGCCCGCGGCGGTCCCGTTCCCGCTGCTGCACGTCGACACCGGCCACAACTACCCCGAGGTCATCGCCTTCCGCGACGCGCTGGTGGCGCGGCTGGGCCTGCGGCTGCACGTCGCCGACGTCCAGGACTGGATCGACGACGGCAGGCTCGCCGAGCGCCCCGACGGCACCCGCAACCCCCTGCAGACCCAGCCGCTGCTCGACTCGATCCTCGAGCACCGCTTCGACGCCGTGTTCGGCGGCGGGCGCCGCGACGAGGAGCGCGCGCGGGCCAAGGAGCGGATCATCTCGCTGCGCGACGCGTTCGGCCGCTGGGACCCCCGCAGCCAGCGCCCCGAGCTGTGGAACCTCTACAACGGCCGCCACGCCCCCGGCGAGCACGTGCGGGTGTTCCCGATCTCCAACTGGACCGAGCTGGACGTCTGGCGCTACATCCAGCGGGAGAACATCGAGCTGCCCTCGATCTACTACGCCCACGAGCGCGACGTCTTCCGTCGCGACGGCATGTGGCTGGCCGAAGGGCCGTGGGGCGGACCACGCGGGGTAGAGCGGCTCGAACACCGGTCCGTTCGCTACCGGACGGTCGGCGACGGCTCGTGCACCGGCGCCGTCGACTCGACCGCCACGACGCTCGACGAGATCATCGCCGAGGTCACCGCGTCGCGGCTCACCGAGCGGGGCGCCACCCGCGCCGA
>DASWUV010000051.1:0-1892 GCA_036401495.1 Pseudonocardia sp.
TTCTGGCGCCTCACCCATGCCCGCCCGGTCGACGACCGATACCTCGACCGACTCACCGAACTGACGATCGGAGGCGGTGCGGCAGGACACTGAAGCGAGGTTCAGGATTCGCGTGGCTTCACTCGGTGCTGATCGTCAGCATGCGTTGCACAGGGACCCGCGAGCCCGAGTGTTGACCGATCTCCGCGACTGAATCGCCCCGGCGTGTCCGGAGAGCTTGATGTACCCCGGGTTCGGTGGAGTCGGGTTGCTGGGTTTCAGGCGACTGGTTGGGCGCGGTGGAGCATCTCGTACTCGATCGGGGTGAGCATGCCGAGGGCGCTGTGGCGGCGTCGGCGGTTGTGGAAGATCTCGAGGTATTCGAACAGGGCGTTGGCCAGTTCGATGCGGGTGCGCCAGCGGCGCCGGTTGAGTAGCTCGGTCTGCACGCGTCCCCAGAACGACTCGATGACGGCGTTGTCGTAGCAGTCGCCGATCGATCCCATCGACGGCACGAGCCCGGACTCCCGGGCGCGGCGAGTGAACGCCCACGACGTGAATTGCACTCCGTGATCCGAGTGGATCACTGTTCCGGCCGGCCTGGACGACCGGTTGCTGATGGCCATGCCGAGCGCGTTCGTGGCGAGTGCGGCGGTCTGGCTGGAGTCGATCGACCATCCCACGACACGGCGGGAGTGCACGTCGAGCACGACCGCGCAGTACACCTTGCCCTCGCGGGTGGGGTGCTCGGTGATGTCGGTGACCCACAACTGGTTCGGGGCGTCGCGGCCGAACGTGCGGTCGACCAGATCCACCGCGGTCGGTGTCTCGTGTACCGGCCTGCGCTGCTTACGCCCTGGTAGGCCGCGGATCCCGGCTCTGCGCATGAGCATCTCAACCGCGTTGTGCCCAACCGCGATGCCCATGCCGAGGGTCAGCTCGGCGTGCACCCGGTGGGCGCCGTAGACGCCGAACGAGTCGGCGTGAACCTTCCGGATGACGTCGGTCAGCCACACATGACGCAGGTCGCGAGCCGAGGGCGATCGCCCGCGCCATTCGTAGTAGCCGGACTCGGCGACGCCGAGTACCCGGCAGGCCAGCTGGACAGGAAGACGGTGTGAGGCCATCACCGCGATCGCCTCGTAGCGTCTTTTGGGGCGACCACCTCCTTGAGTAGTTCCGCCGCGCGGCGGTGGATCTCCACCTCGGCCTCCAGCTCGGCGATCCGTCGGCGCGCTGCGACCAGCTCGGCGTGATCGGTGCTGGTGATCCCGGGCAGCTGCCCGGTGTCGATCAGACGCTGGCGGTGCCAGACGTAGATGGTCTGCTCGCTGATGTCCAGATCTGCCGCAACCTGGGCGACGCGGCGGCCGGCGGCGACCAGGTCGAGGACCTTGCGACGGAACTCTGGCGGGTAACGCTTGGGCATGCGCGACGGTCCTCCGAGCTACTGGGATGAGTGATCATCCAGCAACTCGACTCCGGGCAACCCGGGGTACATCAGCTAGCGGCTTGAGTGCTCCGGCGCTGGGGGGAGACCGGCGTTGACGGTGATCGTGGAGGCGGAGCCCGGGCGTTGGAGCTCGACCACAGGGAACCGATCGCCCAATCCCGCCGGGAGATACGGCTCGTCAGACACATGCACTGGTGGTCAGCTGTAGATCAAGAACCGCCGAACGCGCCGGAGCCAACAGCTGGACCGACGTCCCACTCGCCGTCGCCTTGGTCGCCGCTGACCCCGATGCGGCGTTCTTGGCGGGCGGCACGACCCCGCTGGACCTGATGAAGGACGGGGTCTGGGCGCCCGGCCGGCTGGTCGACATCACCCGGCTCCCCTTGCGGGGTGTCACGGTCGACGGTGACGTCCTGCGGGTCGGGGCGCTGACCACTATGGAGGAATCGGCCGCCGATCC
>DASWUV010000052.1:0-9522 GCA_036401495.1 Pseudonocardia sp.
GCGCCCAAGGTGTAGTAGACGCCGTTGCGGCTGCCGGTCGCGACGGTCAGCCGCAGATCGGCGTAGGACGACGAGCAGGCGGGGAGCGCGGCGGCCAGTCCGAGCCCGGCCGTCGCGCGCACGACGGTGCGGCGCGAGAGCAGTCGCCCGGACATCGTCGCATCGTGCCCTGCCCGAAGCGCGCGGTCGAGCGGATGGCGCCTACCCTCCTCTGGTGGCCCGCAGTTACACCGTCCGCACCTACGGGTGCCAGATGAACGTGCACGACTCCGAGCGGATGGCCGGGCTGCTCGAGGCCGCGGGATACGTGCCCGCCGGGGACGCCGAGCCCGACGTCGTCGTGCTCAACACGTGCGCGGTCCGCGAGAACGCCGACAACCGGCTGTACGGCAACCTGGGCCACCTGCGGCCCGCGAAGGACGCGCGGCCGGGCATGCAGATCGCGGTCGGCGGGTGCCTCGCGCAGAAGGACCGGGCGGAGATCGTGCGCAGGGCGCCGTGGGTCGACGTCGTCTTCGGCACCCACAACGTGCACGCGCTGCCCGTGCTGCTGGAGCGCGCGCGGCACAACGCCACCGCGCAGGTGGAGATCGCCGAGGCGCTCGAGGTCTTCCCTTCGACGCTGCCCGCGCGGCGCGAGTCGGCGCACTCCGGCTGGGTGTCGATCTCCGTGGGCTGCAACAACACGTGCACGTTCTGCATCGTCCCGGCGCTGCGCGGCACCGAGCGGGACCGGCGCCCCGGCGACGTGCTGGCCGAGGTCGCGGCGCTCGCGGCCGACGGCGTGCTCGAGGTGACGCTGCTCGGCCAGAACGTCAACGCCTACGGGGTCGAGTTCGGCGACCGTGGCGCGTTCGCGAAGCTCCTGCGCGCGTGCGGGGAGATCGACGGGCTGGAGCGCGTGCGCTTCACGTCGCCGCATCCGCGCGACTTCACCTCCGACGTCATCGCCGCGATGGCGCAGACCTCTAACGTCTGCCCGCAGCTGCACATGCCGCTGCAGTCCGGGTCGGACGAGGTCCTGCGGCGGATGCGCCGCTCCTACCGGTCGGCGCGCTACCTCGCGATCATCGACGAGGTGCGCGCCTCGCTGCCGGACGCTGCCATCACCACCGACATCATCGTCGGCTTCCCCGGCGAGACGGAGGCGGACTTCGCGGCCACCCTCGACGTCGTGCGCATCGCGCGGTTCGCCAGCGCGTTCACGTTCCAGTACTCGCCGCGGCCGGGCACCCCGGCGGCCACGCTGCCCGACCAGGTGCCCAAGGCCGTGGTGCAGGAGCGCTACGAGCGGCTCGTCGCGCTGCAGGAGGAGATCTCCTGGGCGGGCAACCGGGCGTGGGAGGGGCGCGTCGTCGAGGTGTTGGTCTCGACGGGCGAGGGCCGCAAGGACGGCGCGACACGGCGGCTGTCCGGCCGCGCCCGCGACGGCAGGCTGGTGCACTTCGCGCCCGGCGACGCGAAGGTCCGGCCGGGCGACGTGGTGGAGGTCGCCGTGACCTACGGGGCGCCGCACCACCTCGTCGCCGACGGGCCGCTGCGCGCGCACCGCCGCACGGGGGCGGGCGACGCCGCGGACCGGCCGCGCGGCACCGGACTGGGCTTGCCGGGGTTCGGCGCCCCCGCCGTCTCGCCGGAACCGGCCGGCGCATGCACAGTGGCAGGGTGAGGAGCACGTGATGGCCGGGGGAGACGGGCCGAACGGCGTGGAGCGCGAGGTGCCCGAGGAGTTGCTGGAGCTGAACCAGCAGCTTCAAGGTGTGGAGCGGCGTGTCGAGCAACGGATTGACCCCGGCGGCCTCTCGCTGGGCATCACCGCCGCGATGGTCGTGTTGATCGTGGCGCTGATACTGCCGTGGACCGGCGACGCGCTGGGCTGGGAGATCCTGTCGGGCACCCGTGTGTTCGGCGCGCTTCCGCGGCTGTTCACGTTCACGTCGCTGGGGTTCGGTCTCGTCGCGTCGGCGTCGGCGTTGGCGCTGCGGTGGTGGGCGCTCGCGTGGCTCACGGCGGTCGGCTGCGGGATCTCGGTGATCAACGGGGTGTGGGCGATCTGGTCCCGACAGACCGGTGTGATCACCGGCGGCACCGGCCCCGGGATCGGCATGGTGCTGGCCGTGGCCGCGGTGATCGTGCTGACGGCCCTCTGGGTGCGCGTCGCGGGCCGCCGCGGCTGACCGGCCCGCCCCGGTGAGTCGTGCACCTCGGCCCGGCGAGTCCGGCGCTTCGGCACGGCGAGGGCCGCGTTCTGCCCCGGCGGAATCGGAGTTGGCCGCTTCGTCGTCCGGCGCGCCGCGCCTCAGCGGTGCTGGACGGCCTGCTCCGCGGTGCTGAGCCATTCCCGCCACTGCGCGGCCTGGGCTTCGGCCGCGGCGGCCCGCTTCGCGTCGCCCGCCGCGTGGGCCTTGGCCGTCTGCGCCTCGAAGTGGGCGATGCGCTCGCGGAACTGGGCCACCCGCGCCTCGGCCTCCGGGTCGGTCCGGTGCCACTGGCGCTCGGCGGCCTCCCGGACCCGCTCCTCAACGGCGCGCAGCCGAGTCTCCATCGGCCTGATGTCGTCGCGGGGAACCTTCCCGATCTCCTCCCACCGCTCCTGGACGGCGCGCAGCGCAGCACGGGCGCCCGCCGGGTCTGACACGTCGATCTTCTCCGCTTCGGCCAGCAGCGCCTTCTTGGCTTCGGCGTTGGCGACGAACTCGGCGTCGCGCTCGGAGAACGACTGTGACCGGCGCGCGAAGAACGCATCCTGGGCAGTGCGGAAGCGCTGCCAGAGGGCGTCGTCGGCGTCCTTGTGGGCGCGGCCTGCCGCCTTCCATTCGGTCATGAGGTCGCGGAACCGGGCTGCGGTGGGGCCCCAGTCGTCGGAGCCTGCGAGCTTCTCCGCCTCTTCGGCCAAGTCCTCCTTGTGGTGGCGGGCGCCTGCGCGCTGCCGATCGAGATCCGCGAAGTGCGATCCGCGCCGCCGGTTGAAGGCTTCGCGCGCCCGCGAGAACCGCTTCCAGAGCAGCTCGTCGGTCTTGCGGTCGATGCCGCGGATCGCGCGCCACTCGTCGAGGATGGCCTTGAAGCGGTCGCCTGCCTGCTTCCACTGGGTGGCTTCGGCCGCGAGCTGTTCCGCCTCGCCCGCCAGCTCCTCCTTGCGTGCCACGGCGGCGTTGCGTTGGGCGTCGCGGGCCGCCCTCGCCTCGGCCAGTGCGCCTTCGGCGCGGGCGACCAACTCGTCGAGGCGGGCGCGTAAGCCCGCGAGGTCGCCGACCACGGTGGCCTCGGCGAGACCTTCGCGGATCGTGCGGGCAGACCCGAGCGCGTGCTTGGCATCGCCGCCCGCCAGCAGGCGGTGGAACAGCAGCTCGACCTCGGTGGCCAGGTCGTCGAAGCGGCGGGCGAAGTGGGCCAGGCCCTCGTCGGGCGCCCCCGCCTGCCAGGACCCGACCATCCGCTCGCCGTCGACCGTGCGCACGTAGATCACGCCCTCGGCGTCGATCCGCCCCCAGCGCGACGGGTTCGCGCTCGCCGCGGCGATCGGCGACGGCGCCACGGCCTGCGCCTCGACGACGGCGGGGCGAGGGCGAGGTCCTGGGGGGCGTTGGGACCGGCCGCCGTTGCCGCGGGGGGGCGCCGGACGCGGCGGTGCGCCGCCGGGACGGGGACCCCGTGAAGCGCCTGCACCCGGCACAGGCCGGGGGCCTGCGTCGGCGCCCTCGGGTGTCGAAGCGGTGCGTGCGGCCTGGTCCGGCTCCGTCGACGCATCGGGCGAGGTGGGCGGAGCCGCGGCGTCGACCGCCCCAGTCACGTCGGCGGCGGGCGTGGGTGG
This sequence comes from Pseudonocardia sp., assembly GCA_036401495.1. GTDB lineage: Bacteria > Actinomycetota > Actinomycetes > Mycobacteriales > Pseudonocardiaceae > Pseudonocardia. Next base: position 3,815 of record DASWUV010000052.1, read on the forward strand.
CGCGGCGTCCGACGGCGCTTGGGCTGCTGCAGTGGGCTCTACGGCCGCTGTCGGGGTGGGCTCGACGACACCGGGCCGGTCGACATGCGTCGGCGGAGCCTGGTCAGGCACCTGCACGTCGGCGGGCGATGTAGCCGGGCTCGCCGGGTCGACGGCGGACTCGGGAGTCGCGGTGTCCGGAGCCGCCGGACCGACGGGGGCGGTATCCGGAGTCGCCGGATCGACGGCGGCGGTGTCCGGAGTCGCCGCATCGATGGCGGCGGTGTCGGCAGTCGCGGTGTCAGGAGTGGCGGTGTCGACGGCGTCCGGAGTCGCGGTGTCGGGAGTGGCGGTGTCGACGGCGTCCGAGGTCGCGGTGTCGGGAGTCGCGGTGTCGGCAGTCGCGGCGGCCGGGCTCGCCGGGTCGGCAGCGGCGGACTCAGGAGGCGCGGCGGCCGGGTTCACGCTGTCGGGGTTCGCGGTGTCGGTGGCTGCGGTGTCGGTGGCTGCGGTGTCGGGAATCGGCTCCGTCGACCGCTCGGCGCCTGCCTGGCGGGGCACCGCGTTCTCGACGGCGTCCGCGTAGTCCTCGACTGTGTTGCTCCGTTGCTCCTGATCCGACACCTGGTCCTCCTCGCGATCCGGCCTCCCCCAGGGGGCAGGCGCCCCGCCCGAGAGCGGAGCCCGTGCACAACGACCGTCTCCAATCGGGGAGACCGGCCGTCCGGCGATTCAAACAGGTCCGGCCGCGCAGCGGAACGCCCCGACCGGGCTGCGAGGCCAGCGGGCCACGCGTGTCGCCGAGCCGCACCCGCCGCCTGCCTCATGATCGGCCGAGTGCGGCAGGGTCGCCTCCGTCGCGACACCTTCCGACCCCGCCATTTCATGATCCCACAGATCATCGCTTGACGTACGGGCCGCGAACCGCCAGAGGGACCGCGCCATCGGGCACGAGTGTCCCGCGCCGAACATCTGCCACGTATCTCGACGGCCCAGCCGCACGTCAGCGGCGTTGCGTGCCCGGCCGAGTACAACCCGGTGCGAGGCGCGGACCAGCGCCTTGCCGACGCACGGCTGGATACGCCGATATGCGCAACGGATTTCCGACGCAGAACACTAGCCTTCGGCTGTGCTGTCGATGGTCGTCGTGCTGCCCGAGCCGCCGCTGCTCGTTCCCGATCTGGCCACGGGCGCAACGGCCGAGACGACGGCACTGCGCGCGGCCTGCCACGAGGCGGTCCGCAGGCTGGCCGCGTCGGCGCGGTCGTGGATCGCGGTGGGCGCCGACGCAGGCGGGCGACGAACGGTCTCGGCGGACACGCGCGGCAGTTTCGTCGGGTTCGGCGTCGACCTCGTCGTCGGGCTCGCGCCCGACGCAGCGGGTCCCGTCGACGGCGAACTGCCGCTTCCGTTGCTCATCGCCGGATGGGCGCGCGACGGCCTGGACGCGACGGTCCGCGGCGAGCTCGTGGCACCCGAAGCCGACCCGGCCGACTGCACCGCACTCGGCGCCGCGCTGGCCGAAGAGGAGGCCGGGCTGCTCGTCATCGGCGACGGCTCGGCGAAACACGGTGAGCGGTCGCCCGGCTACCGCGACGACCGCGCCGGGCCTTTCGACGAGACGGTCGCCGCGGCCCTGCGCGACGCCGACCCCGCCGCCCTCGCCGCGCTCGACCCCGACCTCGCCGCGCAGCTGTGGGCGTCGGGCCGTGCGCCGTGGCAGGTGCTCGCGGGCGCCGCGCGCGGCGCCTTGTGGCGCGGTGAGCTGCTGCACTCTTCGACGCCGTTCGGCGTCGCCTACCACGTGGCGGTGTGGGAGCCATGCGGCTGATCGCCGTCCTCGGCCCGACCGCCACGGGGAAGTCCGAGCTCGGCCTCGCGCTCGCGCACGCCTACGACGGGGAGGTCGTGAACGCCGACGCGATGCAGCTCTACCGTGGCCTCGACGTCGGCACCGCGAAGCTCCGCGCCGCCGAGCGGGCAGGCGTGCCACACCACCTACTGGACGTCCTGGACGTCACCGAGACCGCCTCGGTCGCCGCTTACCAGCGCGCCGCCCGGCGAGCCGTGGAGGACGTACTGGCGGCGGGCCGGACGCCGGTGCTGGTCGGCGGATCGGGGCTGTACGCGCAGGCCGTCGTCGACGAGCTGGAGTTCCCCGGCACCGATCCCGACCTGCGCGCCGAGCTCGCCGCCGAGCTCGGTCTGCTCGGCGCGGCGGCGCTACACGCCCGCCTGGCCGCGGTCGACCCGACCGCGGCTGCGGCCATCCTGCCCAGCAACGGGCGCCGCATCGTCCGCGCGCTCGAGGTGATCGCGTTGACCGGTCGCCCGTTCGCGGCGCGCCTCCCCGACGTCGCCGCGCCCCGCTACGACGCCGTGCTGCTGGGCGTCGACCGGTCCACCGAGGACCTCGACAGGGCCGTCGCTCGACGGGTGGCGCGCATGTTTGCGGCCGGGCTCGTCGCCGAGACCCGTGGGCTGCTGCCCGGCCTGCGTGCAGGCCGGACGGCGGCGCGTGCGCTCGGCTACCAGCAGGTGCTCACCGCCCTCGACGGCGCGACCGACCTGGCGACGGCGGCGGCGGACACTGTCACCGCGACCCGGCGGTTCGTCCGCAGGCAGCGCTCCTGGTTTCGGCGCGACCGGCGAATCGTCTGGTTGGACGCGGGTCAGTCCGATGTGCTCGGCCGCGCCCACGCGGCGATCAAGGCCTCGGTACCCTGAGGGTCGTGCAGTTCAGCAAGGGCCACGGCACCGAGAACGATTTCATCCTCCTGCCCGACCCCGATGGCACCCTCGATCTCACGCCCAACCGGGTCGCCGCCCTGTGCGACCGTCGCCGCGGTCTCGGGGCGGACGGCGTCCTGCGCGTCGTGCGCTGGGCCGCGCTCGCCGAGGGACCGATGCCCGCCGAGGGCGTCGAGTGGTTCATGGACTACCGCAACGCCGACGGCAGCATCGCCGAGATGTGTGGCAACGGTGTGCGCGTCTACGCCCGCTACCTCGCCTACCGCGGCTGGCACGGCGACGGCGAGCTGTTGCTCGGGACGCGCGGCGGGGTGCGCAGCGTGCACGTCAAGGACGACGAGGTCGCCGTCGACATGGGCCCGGTGCGGATCGGCGGGGCCGCCACCGCCAGCGTCGACGGCCGGGCCTTCCCCGGCGTCGCGGTGAACGTCGGCAACCCGCACCTCGCGTGCGTGACCGACGTTCCGCTCGCGTCGCTGGATCTGAGCAGGCCACCCGGCCATGACCCGGCGCAGTTCCCCCACGGGGTGAACGTCGAGTTCGTGTCGCCGATCGTCGCCGACCGGGTCGCCATGCGCGTCCACGAGCGCGGGGTGGGGGAGACGCGATCCTGCGGCACCGGCACGGTGGCCGCCGTCGTCGCCGCGCTGCGCCACGCGGGCCGGGCGGAGGGCACTGTGGCCGTCGACACGCCGGGCGGCAGGCTGCGCGTCACCGTGGACGAGACCACGACGACGCTGCACGGGCCCGCGGTGCTCGTCGCCCATGGTGAGCTGGCCCCCATGTGGTGGGAAGGCATGGTCTGACCGCCTGCGGGTCTGGTAGCAAGAGCCGGTGAGTAGTGACGTGCTGTCGGCCACCGTCCATCGGGCGTGGGCCGCTGACCTGGACGCCCGGAAGCTGTACGACCTGCTGCGGCTGCGCGTCGACGTGTTCGTCGTCGAGCAGGCGTGCCCGTACGGCGAGCTGGACGGCCGCGACCTCGAGGAGGACGCACGGCACTACTGGCTTTCCGGTGACGGTAGGAGCGGCCCGATGTTGGGCTGTCTGCGACTGCTCGCCGAGCAGGGCGGGGAGTACCGGATCGGGCGGGTGTGCACGGACCGGTCCGTGCGCGGGCGCGGTCTGGGCAGGCAGCTGATGGAGGCGGCGCTGGCCGAGGTCGGCGACGATCCCTGCGTACTGGACGCCCAGGAGCACCTCGTGGGTCTCTACCGCGCCTACGGCTTCGTCCCGAGCGGCCCGGCGTACGACTGGGACGGTGTACCCCATTTGCCGATGCGCCGCGAACGCGCCTGATCGACCGCACCTCGACAGGTGCGGGATACTCCGGGCAGCACGGCTGCGACGGGGGCAAGGGGACGTCTGATGAGCGAGGATCCGACCAGGGCACTGCCCCTGCCGGGACCGCAGTCCAGGGAGGTGCCCCCGTACGGTCGGGTCGGTCCGGCCAACCCGCACGCGGACCCGGCCACCCATCCGGGGCTGCGGTTGCCCGACGTCGACGGCCCGGCGACCGATCCGGGGCTGCCTGTCGTGCCCGCCGTTGCGCAGGGGCCGACCGCCGTTCCGCAGGGACCGACGGTGCCCACCCCGAAGGCGACCCCGCCCGCGGCGCCGACCGGGCCCGCGAATGCGGAACCTGCCCCCCGTCGATCCCGCAGCGGAGGGCTGTGGACCGGGCTCATCTTCTCCGCGCTGGTGCTGGTCTTCCTGCTCGTGTTCATCCTGCAGAACCCCGAACACATACGGATCACGTTCCTCGGCTTCGGCGGCACGCTCCCGGTCGGCGTGGCGCTCCTCCTGGCCGCCATAGCCGGGCTGCTGCTGGTGGCCATTCCCGGGGGGATGCGGATGGCGCAGCTGCGCCGTACGGCGCGCAAGGTGGCGAAACGGTGATGCTGCACATCGGCGGGAAGCCGCTGCCGGTCGTCGGCAGGGCGCGCGTGTACGTCTGCGGCATCACCCCCTACGACACGACCCACCTCGGCCACGCCGCGACGTTCGTCTGGGCCGACGTCGCCGCGCGCGTGCTGCGCCACCTCGGCGTCGAGGTCGAGGTGTGCCGCAACGTCACCGACGTCGACGACGTCCTCGACGAGGCCGCGGCCCGCACCGGGGCGCGGGCGGACAGCTTCGCCGCGGTGCAGCAGTTCCGCTTCGACCGCGACATGGCCGCGCTCGGCGTCCGCAGACCGACCCACGAGCCGCGGGCGCGGTCACACGTCGGCCAGGTCGTCACGCTCGCGACGGCGTTGCTCGCGGCGGGCGCGGCGTACGAGGCCGAGGGCACGGTGTGGTTCCGGGGCGCCGACCTGGCCACCCGGGCCGGGCTCGACGAGTCCGCCGCGCGGACGCTGGCCGCCGAGTTCGGCCAGCACTCGGATGCGGACGCCGAGCACCCGGCCGACGTCGCCGTCTGGCGGCGGGCGCGGGCGGGCGAGGTCGCATGGCCTAGTCCGTGGGGCGACGGCCGTCCCGGTTGGCACGCCGAGTGCGCGGCGATGGCGTTGACGACGCTGGGACCTGCGCTTGACCTGCACGTCGGCGGCGCGGACCTGCGGTACCCGCACCACACGTACGAGGCCGCGATGGCCGAGGCCGTCACCGGCGTCACCCCGTTCGCCCGCGCGTGGCTGCACGTGGGCACGGTCGGGCTCGACGGCGCGAAGATGGCCAAGAGCACCGGGAACCTCGTGCTGGTCGGCGACGTGCTGGCCAAGCACCCGGCGGCCGCGCTGCGCCTGTTGCTCGTCGAGCGGCGGTGGGCGGACGCGTGGGAGTACGACCCGGCCGCGCTGGCCGCGGCCGAGGCCCGGCTGGAGCGGTTGTACGGGGCCGCCGCCCGCGGGGCGCTGGATGCGGGCACCCCGGCGGCGCGCGACGTCACGGCCGCGCTGCTCGATGACCTCGATGTGCCGCGCGCCCTCGCCGTCGCCGCGGAGGCGGGCGGCGAGGCGGCGCGGACCGCCCTCTCG
>DASWUV010000053.1:0-39131 GCA_036401495.1 Pseudonocardia sp.
TGACCAGGCGTTCGTCGAGGTAGCGGCGGTTGTAGCTGGCGGTGAGGCTGTCGCGGCGGGAGAGCTCGCGCGCCTCGGCGTGCTCGCGACGGAGGCGGTCCAGCTCGTCCATCGGAGCGCCGTGCAGCAGCCGGACGGCCACCCGCAGGTGCTCGTACGCCTCCTCCCAGTGGCCCAGCGCCGCGAGCTGTTCGGCGGCGGCGGTGTGCCCGGCCACGGCTCCGGTCGGCTGCTCGACCACCCGCGCTGCGTCCACGCTGACCACCCCCTCCGCATCAGGGATGTCGGCGGTCCCGGCGGCGATCTTGAGGCGACGCACCCGTTCGCGTGTGCGGCCCACCCGTCGGGGTCATCCGCCCGAATGCTCCAGTTCGGCGCCCAGCGGCACCGCTGCGTCGTCGGGGTCGTCCAGCCAGCCCTCGGGCAGCACCACCCGACCCGGCGAACCCTGCCGTCCGCGTGGGCCGTCGGCGTCGTCGGGAAAGGCGAGGTGCGGGTCGAGCCCGGCGAGCAGCTCGTCCAGCTGGTCGAGGCTCTCGATGAGCCCCAGCCGTCGACGGATGTCCGGCCCCACCGGGAAGCCCTTGAGGTACCAGGCGACGTGCTTGCGCATGTCCCGGATGCCCTTGTGCGGGCCCATGTGCACGCACAGCAGTTCGGCGTGCCGGCGCATGGTCGCCATGACCCGCCCGAGGTTCGGCGGGGCGGGCAGCGGCCGCCCGGCGAAGGCCGCCTCCAGGTCGCCGAAGAGCCACGGCCGCCCGAGGCACCCGCGCCCGACGACGACGCCGTCGCAGCCGGTCTCCGCGACCATCCGCAGAGCGTCCGCGGCGCAGAAGATGTCGCCATTGCCGAGCACCGGCAGCTCCGCGGGCAGTGCGTCGCGCAGGCGGGCGATGGCCGACCAGTCGGCCGTGCCGGAGTAGCGCTGCGCCGCGGTGCGGGCGTGCAGGGCGACGGCCGCGACCCCCGCGTCGGCAGCCCGGCGCGCCGCGTCGAGGTAGGTGTGGCGCTCGTCGTCGATGCCGATGCGCATCTTCACCGTGACCGGCCGTCCGCCCGCGTTCGAGACCGCAGCGTGCACGATCGCCTCGAACAGCCGCCGCTTGTACGGCAGCGCAGCGCCACCGCCCCGGCGCGTGACCTTGGGGACCGGGCAGCCGAAGTTCATGTCGATGTGGTCGGCGAGATCCCGCTCGGCGACCATGCGCACGGCCTGCCCCATCGCGACCGGGTCGACGCCGTAGAGCTGCATCGACCGCGGGTGCTCGTCGCCGTCGAACGCGATCATCCGGAACGTCAGCGGGTTGCGCTCGACCAGCCCGCGCGACGTGATCATCTCGCAGACGTAGAAGCCGGCGCCCTGCTCACGGCACAGCCGCCGGAACCCGGGGTTGGTGATGCCCGCCATGGGGGCGAGCACGACCGGCGTGTCGGACGTGTAGGGCCCGATCCGGAGGGGGCGAGTGATGGCGGGGGCACTCATGCTGCGCCATTCTCCTCTCTCCGCTGAGCCCGCGCCGTCGGCAGGCCTGACTCAGCTTTCCACGGGTCTGCTGCGCTTCGCCTCGTACATGCGCTCGTCGGCCTGGCGCAGCAAGCCGTGCGCATCGGCTCGGGTCGAGCGGGCGACGTCGAACGCGCTGACCCCGACGGCCACGGTGATGTTGATCGTGTGCCCGTCGACCGCGAACGGCTCGGCGACGGCGGCGCGCAGCCGGTCGGCGATCGCCTCGGCCTGCCGCGGGTCGGTGTCCACGCACAGCACGACGAACTCGTCGCCGCCCATCCGCGCGCAGACGTCCTGAGGCCGCAGGAGCGCGGTGAGGCGCCGCGCGAGCTGCTGGAGGATCTGGTCGCCTGCGGCGTGCCCGTGCCGGTCGTTGATCGCCTTGAACCGGTCGATGTCGACGAACAGCAGGCAGGTCCGCCGTGAGTGCTCGCCGAGGGCCGCGTTGAGCTGCTCCGTCAGGAGCGCGCGGTTGGCCAGGCCCGTCAACGGGTCGTGCAAGGCGCGGTGCAAGAGCTCCGCTTCCAGCGCCTTGCGGTCGTCGATGTCCTCGATGTGCATGATCAGATGGGCGGGCCTGCCCGCCGCCTCCGGCACCATCGCCGTGCTGACGAGCACCCAGACGACCCTGCCGTCGGCGCGCACGAAGCGGCACTCGTGGCGCACGATCCGCTGGGTGGCCGCCTGGACGAGCTCGCAGCTGCGCCGCGCCCCCGGCACGTCGTCGGGGTGGGTGACCTCGAAGAGCGTGGCGCCGACCAGGCTTTCCGGCGGCCGCAGGAGGAGGTCGCCGAGCGCGGCGTTGCAGGTGAGGACGACACCGCTCGGCGTGAGCAGGGCCATCCCGGTCGGGGCGTGGTCGAACGCGCTGCGGAGGCTGTGCCCAAACAGCTCCTCGGACTCAGGCACCATCACATCTGGAGGCGCCTGACGGTCGCTGCAGAACGCCGACGACCTCGTCTGAGAGGCCTAGCGGCGCCCATGCACACCCCCCTCCGGTGGGGAGTGTGACGCATCACCCGTTCGGCGTCGACCGCTGGCGCATTTCCTCGATCACGATGCTGGTGCGACAGCCCCCCGGGCGCTGCCCGTACGCTGTCGGAGCCGGGCCTCTAGCTCAATCGGCAGAGCAGCGGACTTTTAATCCGCGGGTTCGGGGTTCGATCCCCCGGGGGCCCACCGCTCCGATGGTCGGTGTCGCTCGCCAGACTGTCGCCTCGTTGACGAGGCCGAGGATTGCGCGGCCGAGCGGGCTGCTCCGCGGGCTAGACCTGCGGCGCCCGGGAAGCAGCCCGGGTGTCAGGTCAATCCTCGATGACCGGCTGGGTGAAGTCGAACTGGCCGATTGGTTCGAAGCCGGACAGTCCGGCCGTCTTACCGCAGCAGTAACCCTGGACCCGTCCTGTGCAGGTGTACACGGTGCCGCAGTATTCAGTTGGGATCGTATTGCGCGGGACCTCGATCGGTAGCGTGATATCGCGGCCGGACTCGCAGCCGTTCCATCCCTTGACCCAGAACCGATCCTTGCCCACGAGGTCAGAGAGGTCGAAGTTCTTGCCCGCGCCGATAGGCGCGAAGCCCAGGTCGAACCACCAGTCCACGCGCATGCACGACCACAGGCTGCCTGCCAGCTGAAGCCGGAACAGGACCGTGAACGGGTCGTTCGCCTCAATGACCCGGTGTTTCTGGTCCTCGTAGCCGATGATGTCGACGTCCCAGTACGCGCGCAGCGCCCGCTCCGAGGGCAGATCGATGCTGAACTTGCCGTCCAGCGGATCGAGCTTCACCGGCTCGGGCCGGGTAAGGACTGCGGTGCTCCCGTTTGTTGTTGCCATGATCCCCTCCGTTGTGCTGACTCTGGATGGCCCCGACCCCACACCAACGGCGTCACATGCGCGTCACGTCCGCACGGCGACGACGAAGTGACGGGAGGGCGAGGAAGATCTGGTCATGGACAACCGTGATCTGGCCCGTACCGGGGTGTGTGTCGTGCGCGCGGAGCTTGATCGCGCGGCCGGTCTGATCATCACGGTGACCACGCGGCCCGACGTCGAGGACGAGGCGGGCACCTCGACTTTCCGTACCGCCGCCACCAGTGCCGCGATCGCTCGGGTGGCGGAGTTCCTAACGCAGTACGGGCGAGGCTGAACGGGTGGTAGCTCGCGACGTCCGGGTGGCCAGGTGCCTCCCGCGTATCCGGCGAGCGGGCCGTGCCGTCTAGGTGAAGGCGGAGGTGACGCCATGCGCACGGATGTGGTTGCGGCCCTCACGCCCGCCGTACGGCGGGACGAGCTGGCGTTGCATCTGATCGGCGGCCCCTATGTGGTCGAGGCAGGATGCAGGCGGGAGCTGCCCGAGAACAGCCGCCGCGTCCTCGCACTCGTCGCGCTGCGCCCGGAGTGGTTGTCGCGAGTGACGGCGGCAGGACGGTTGTGGCCCGGCGGCGACGAGCACAGAGCTGCCGGCAACCTCCGGTCGGCGCTGTGGCGGATGCGCGGCGCAGGCATCGACATCATCGAAAGCGACCGGTCGGCGCTACGGCTGCGCCCGGACGCCCTCGTCGACCTACGCCTCGCCGAGGACTGGGCCCTCCGGATGATCGACGGGTGCCCGACCTCGACGGATCTGGCCACCATCGGCTGGCAGGCACACGCGTTCGACCTCCTGCCCAGCTGGTATGACGACTGGGTCGTCCTGGAGAGGGAGCGGCTGCGCCAGCGGATGTTGCACGGGCTGGAGGCGATGAGCCGCCTGTTGGTGCGCGAAGCCCGGCCTGCGCAGGCCGTCAAGGCCGCCGGACTCGCCGTGTCCACCGATCCACTGCGGGAAAGCGCCCAACGTGTGCTCATCGAGGCACACCTCGCGAGCGGTCAGTTGACCACCGCCCGTCGCTGTCTGCACCGCTACCGTGCAGTACTGGAGGCTGAATTGGGGGCAGCCCCGAGTGCCGAGCTGGCGGCGTTGGTCGGCTGATGACGACCTCTCTGCGGCTACTCGACGGAAGCCATGCCGTGCTGAACGGGCGGCGGACCGAACTGCCCGAGACCGGTTTGCGCCTGCTTGTCCTGCTCGCACTCCGCGACAGACCGATGACACGGTCCGCAGCAGCCGCCGCGCTCTGGCCAGACCGTCCGCCCATCCGGGCGGCAGGCAATCTCCGCTCGATGCTCTGGCGCCTCGATTGTGCAGGATGTGACCTCGTCGAGTCGGCAAGCACACTGCTGCTGCTGCGCGCCGGGACCGTCGTCGACGTGCGGGACCTCGTCGATCGCGCTCGCCACCTGATCCGCGGACGGCCCATGCTCGTCGATCTACATCCATCGGCCTGGCGAAGGGTTCCTGAACTGCTGCCGGGCCGCGACGACGAATGGCTCGAGCCTCATCGTGATCACCTGCGGCTACTCGTGCGGTCAGCGCTGCGAACGCTCAGTCGCCACCTGACGCAATCCGGTCGCTACGCTGCCGCGGTCGAGGCTGCGCTGGCCGCGGTCGCGCTCGACCCGCTCGACGAGAGCGCCCGCATCGCCCTGGTCGTCGCCCACCTCGCCGAGGGCAACCTGATCGAAGCCCGCCGCGCGGCCGCCACGTATCGGGGGATAGCCCTGCGCGAGTTGGGTGTCGAGCCCAACCAGCAACTGATGGCACTCCTGCACACTGCGCCTCCTCGGCCACGCGCAACGCAGGCGTAGCGGGCTTGCGGGCACCTCGGCGCGCGAAGCCGCTTTACCCGCATTGCATCCGGACTCGACAGCGATCGATGAGAGATCCGCGGTTCCCGCAGGGTGGTCAGGGTGTTCGCTCGAGTGGTGCGTGCCGCTGGAGGAAGTGGGTGACCGCGGCCGCGATGAGCTCGGGCGCCTGGAGGTTGAGCAGGTGGTTCGCGCCGGGGATGTCGGCGTTCGCGCACTGGGCGAAACGCTGATGCAGCAGCTGCCTGCCTTCCTCGAAGAAGGCCCCGCTCTGGGTTCCCATCACCGAGAGCACCGGGTTTTGTAGGGCGGCGGCGCGCAACTGGTCCAGCGTCCAGCTGGTCAGGATCGGCCACTCGGCGCGATAGAACATCTCGGTGTCACGCACCGCCAGGTCAACGGCATCCGGCCCGGCGGTCGAGACCAGCTCTCGCCAGTCGGGACCGGCGAGGCCTGCGAACGTCATGCTCACGGCGTCTGCCATGGCACCGGCGGCGTAATGGGTCAGAATGGGCCCCATGCGCGCCATGAACTCCGGGCCGCTGGGCACCTCGGTCAGGATTGGTTCCAAGAGTGCCAGGCTGCGCACGCGGGCGGGCGCAGACAGCGCGGTCTCGAGTGCGATCACGGCGCCGTAGGAGTAGCCCAGCAGGTGCGCGGAGGGCAGGCCGAGGGCGTCGAGCAGGCCGAGGGCGTCGGCGGCCTGCTGCTGGACGGTGATCGGCCAGCATCGTCCGCCGCTGCCTGCCATCCCACGCCGGTGGTAGCGCACGACCTGGAGGGACGGTGTCTCGACGGTCAGCGCGGCTGCCAGCGGCGCCAGTCCCGTGGCGAGGTTGGAACCGTGGATGAGGAGCAGCGGTTCGCCGTGGCCGATGACCTCGTACTCGATATCGATCTCGTTGACGTGTGCCGTCTTCATGACGCGTCCTCGCGGTTGGCCTTGATCGTGTGATGTCCGGTCGGCGCCTGCCGCACGCCGCCCCGTGGGGACGGCGTGCAGCAGGCGGTCATCGGGGGTGCGGTCCGGTCACCCGCCGGGGACGAGTGCGGCGATGATGTCGACCTGCTCGACGGAGGGCGCCCCGGCGAACAGCGCCGCACGCAGCGCCTGACCGTTGGCCTCCATGTGAGCCTGACGGTCGGCATCGTCGGCGAACGCGTCGAAGACGCCGAACGTCGTGGGCCCGAGGCGCAGCGCGAACCAGACCACCGCCAGCCCCTCCTTCCGTACATGATCCATCGCCGACTTCAGCATGGCTTCGACCTCCGCCACCTTGTCCGGCTCGGCCTCGACGCGGATGAGATATCCCGCAGTGACCATCTGCGCTCCTCCTACTTCTGTAACGATCATACGAGAAGTACCGTAGCAGACATCTCTAGCGATCGTTATACAATGGGGCATGAAGACAGGACGGCCCCGGTCGTTCGACCGGGACGAGGCCCTCGAGGGCGCCATCGCCGTGTTCTGGAAGCACGGCTATGACACGACCTCAATTGCCCTGCTCACCGGGGCGCTCGGCATCGGTGGCCCCAGCCTCTACGCGGCTTTCGGCGACAAGCGGGCCCTGTTCTTCGAGGCGCTCGACCGCTACTTGCGCACCTACGGCGCCTTCACCAAACGAGCGCTGGCCGAGGAACCGGTTGCCCGCGACGCCGTCGAGCGTCTGCTGCGCGAGGCGGCGACCGCCTACACCAGGCCCGACCACCCGCGCGGCTGCCTCTTGATCACTGCGGCGACCAACTGTTCCCCGCAGTCCGCCGACATCGCGGCCCGATTGCGCGAACTCCGCGCCATGGGAGCCCGCGCGCTCGAAGATAAGATCGCCGCCGCCACGCGCACGGGTGAGCTCCCCGCCCACACCGACGCGCACGCCATCGCGACCTTCTACGGGGCCGTCCTCCAAGGCATGTCGGCCCAAGCTCGCGACGGCGCCACGACGACCGACCTGGAGCAGATCGCCGAGGCAGCCCTCAAGGCCTGGCCGTCAGCCGCAGGCTAGCCGGAGCCGCTTCGTGGCGGCCGAAGCGCGCTGGGCGGGGCTGTCGACGTTGTGGATGCGCGGCGGCCGCAGCGTCGAGCGAGCCGTCGAGCGGGAGTCAGTTAGCTGCCGGACCCGTGTACCCGGCCGACTCATTGCCGTCGTCGAAGCTGACGAGCCTGGGTATGCGCGGGTTGAGCTTGTTGGCGCCGACGTGTGCCCCCGTGGACCCGTCCGCCAGCGCGATCGCTTTGTTGTTGGTGCCGTCGAAGTTGTTGTTGACGATCGAAAGGTTCTTGATGTTCTTGATCATCATTGCCTGGTTGGCACCGTCGTCGCAATAGTTGTCACTGAACACCCAGTTTGCACTCTCACCAGGTCCGTTGACGTCCTCGCCCGGCAGGACCGGGCCCTCCGCCATCAGGCACTGGGCTGCCACGTTCGCACAGCGGTTGCCGGAGATGAGAACGTTGCTGCTCGTCGGGTAGTTGCTGCTGTAGAAGGTTTGGAAACAGTCCGGGTGCGGACCGTCACCACAACCCTGGTTCGTGCAGTTCGACCCGTCCTTGACGTCGGAAATTGTATTCTTGAGTATCTTGATGCCATTGCCGAAGAAGCGGATGCCGTCGGAGTCGTCACCGGTGTAGGTCGGGCTCGAGATGTTGTTGCCCTGGAAGGTGATGTTGTTCCCGAGCAGCTTCGCCCCCATCGAGTTGCCGTGGACCGACGTGAAGCCCTGGACGATGACGTTGCTGGCTTCGACGTCGATACCGCGGACGGTGACGGGGCCGACGGCCGAGTAGGTGACCGGCCGATCCGGAGTGCCGCCGGTCTTGATCACCAGCTGTGAGTTCGAGCTGGAGGTCTGCCCGGCGAAGCAGACGGTGTCGCCTGGCTTCACCGCGGGGACCTGGGCGCCGTTCGCCTTGACCGTGCACGTGGCCGTCTGGACCTTGGCGGCCGCTGACGAGGTACCGGTCGTCGACGACCGCGGCGCCGTGGTCGTGGTCGTCGGCGACGCCACGATGGTCTGCGCGGGCGCGGCGATGGCCGACGTGCCGGGCGAAGGCGGCGCGGTACTCGGTGACGGCGCTGGTCCCGCCGCCGTCGGAGCGGCGACGAGCGCGGCGTCGGTCTGCCGTGGCTCGGTCGGCCCCAGGGCGCCGGTCGCCGCGACGACGGCGAGCACGAGCGCGCCGACCAGCATGGGGACCAGCAGGTGCACCACAGGCCAGCGACGCTCCGCCGACGGATCGCCGGTGTGGGCCGGGCGCACGCGATGCGGGGTCGGCGAGGCCCCGGCGTGCGGCCGGTGGCTGGTCGACGGCCCGGGGGCGCCGTGGCGCTCCGCGGCGAGAGAAGCGATCAACTCGGTGACGTCGAGCCGACCCTCCGGGGAGCTGGAGGTTCGTGACACGACTATGGACGGTAGGAGCGCAGGCGAGCCGACTCGGCGAACCTGAGAATCCAGGTTGCCTCGCCACGCCAACAGGTCAGCGGACTGCGCCAGATCGCGCGATCTCATCCGAAACCTAATGATTAATAGGCCGAACGGCGTAATGTGCCTCTAAGGTTGGCCTTCAGGCGGTCCGGCTGTCGTAGTCCTCGCGGTTGGCCAGCACCTGGTCCATGTGTGACTCGGCCCAGTGCTTGATGCCGTGCATCAGCTCGTGGAGTGAAAGGCCGAGGTCGGTCAGCTCGTACTTGACCGTGACGGGCACGGTCGGCACCACCGTGCGGGTCAGCAGGCCGTCGCGCTCGAGGGAGCGCAGGGTCTGCGTGAGCATCTTCTGGCTGACCCCCGCCAGGCGGCGAGAAAGCTCGGAGTAGCGCATCGACCGGGGTCCGCATTCGTCGCCTGGGCCGTCGTCGCCGAGCGCGGCCAGTATCAGCGAGACCCACTTGTCGGACACCCGGTCCAGCAGCTGACGGCTGGGGCAGGTCGCCATGAAGGCGTCGTAATCCACCTTCGCCTGTGCCCGCTTCTGGGCCGCCTGCATCGTCGGCATCGAACGCTCCTCCGCTCACTGGGGTGGTTTACGCACTCGCAAGTGCCTACTTCCCGATGGAGAGTAACCCATCCATCGTGGTGCAGGTCAGCACGTCAACAGGGACAGGAGCAGAACGTGCACACCTCCACCTTCCGAGCCGCCGTCGTCCGCACTCCGGACGGACCCGACGCGATCGAGATCATCGACCTTCCCGTCGTCGAGCCGGGGCCTGGTGAGGTCCGGGTCGCGATCGCCGCTGCGGCGGTCAACCCCGTCGACCTGGCGGTCGCCAACGGCTACTTCCACGGCGTGGGACTGATCAACCAGCCCGCGCACACCGGCCTCGGCTGGGACTTCGCAGGCACGGTCGAGGCCGTCGGCCCCGGCGTACCCCTGGCCGTCGGCACCCGGGTCGCAGGCCTGGTGGGCGGACTCGACCGCGACTTCGGCCCGTACGCCGAGCAGATCGTCGTGCAGGCCGCCGACCTCGCCGTCGTGCCGGACGGGCTGGACCTGGCCGAAGCGTCGACGGTGCCGCTCAACGGTGTGACCGCGGCCCAGCTCGTCGATCTGCTCGGCGATGCTCCCGCCGAGGGCAAGCGGCTCCTCGTGACCGGCGCGGCAGGCGCGGTCGGCGGCTACGTCGTGGTGCTCGCGCAGGACCGCGGCTGGCAGGTGACCGGCCTGGCGAGGACCGAGGACGAGGAGTTCGTCCGCAGCTCCGGAGCCGACTTCACCGCGCACGCCGAGTCGGGCTGGGACGCGGTCGCCGACGGTGCGGCGCTGCAGGAGCGTGGCCTCGCGCTGGTCCGGGAGGGTGGGATCTTCGTCGGCGTCCAGCCGAGTGCCGAACTCACCCCGGAGCGCGGTATCACCGTGTTGACGGTGTCGGTGCACGCCGACAGCGCGCGGCTGGCCGACCTGCTGGCCCGCACCGCCGCCGGTGAGCTGCCTGCCCGCGTGCACGCGATCGTGCCGCTCGACCAGGTGTCCGACGTCCACCGGACCGTCGCCAAAGGCAGCGTCCGCGGCCGCTACGTCCTCGCGCCCTGACGGCGCGGAGGGCGGCCCGCTTCAGCGGTTCAGCGCGGCCTCGCCTGCGGCGGAGATGCGGCTGAAGACGGTCGAGATGACGCGTGCTTCGTCCTGGCTCAGGAGTGCGGAGAAGTGGGTGGCGATGGAGGTGGCGTGCGACTGCTCCATGCGTGCGAACGCCTTGAGTCCCGCCGGGGTCATCGCGGCGACCACGCCGCGTCCGTCGTCATCGGCTCCTGTACGGGTCACCAGGCCCGCGTCTTCGAGCTGCACCACGCGGCGGGTGAGCCAGCTGCGGCTGAGCAGTACCTGTTCGGCCAGCTCGGCCATGCGGATGCGGTGGTCGGGCGCGAGCCAGACCTTGATCAGGACGTCGTACCACGCCAGCGGCACGCCACAGTCGCGACGCAGGTCGCGTTCCATCAGCATGACGAGGCGCGTGTGGGCCTCCAGCATCCGCAGCCATGCCAGCCGCTTGTCCGAGGGAGGAGCCATGGACGCGAGCGTAGGCGCGCATCCTGCGTTGTAGCGGAATCACGTCCCGGACCCGTCGGCAGCGTCGGCGCCTGCCCGTCGCGCACCCTGGCGCACGATCTCCACGAGCAGCACCCACGCGCTGTAGATGGTGAGGGCGAAGCCCGCGATCACGCCGAAGGCGACCCAGCGCAGACCGCCTCCGCCGCCGGCCAGGACGCCGATGCAGCCCACCGCGGCGGGCACCGCGACGAGCTGGACGGTCGCGATCCGCACGGCGAACCACCACCACGGATCGGACGGCCGGTCGGGACCGTGGCGCAACTGGACCCGCAGGGTGAGGCCGCCCACGGTGACGCAGACGACCAGAAGGACGACGGCCGAGACCACCGCGGGCTGCGGGACGAGCTCCGCGGCGCTGGCGACGAGCGAGAGGACGAGGCCGATGAGGGTCTCTCCCGCACGGGCGAGCAGCCGCTTGTTCAGCACCACCCGGTCGAGGTTGATCGAGACCGCGACGAACAGCAGCCCGGCCAGTGTCGCGGCCGCTCCGAGCGTCGCGGCGAAGAAGACGCCCCACGCGGCGGGATCCAGGTCCGACGGTGTCATGGTGCCGCGACGGCGGGATCCGCGGCCCGTGTGGGCGCGTCGCGCCGCCGGTTCAACAGGGTGGCCACGAGCAGGGGCAGCAGCCCCCACAGGGCGAGCACCACGATGCCGCTGACGACGTGCCTGCCGCCGAAGTAGGTGACGTCGCGGATCGTCGTGAGCGCGACGCCCATCGGCAGCACCGGTCGCAACGCGGCAAGCCACGCGGGAAGGAACTCGCCGGGCACCACACCTCCGCTCGCGCTGCCCGCGATGATCAGGATGATCGTGCCCAGGATGGACCCGAACGTGGTCGACAACCGCAGCAGCAGGTAGGACGTCGCTCCGGTCGCCACTGACGTCAGCATCAGGACGACAGCGACGGTCGGGGTGTGCGCGGAGATGGTACCCGTGCCGTAACGCGCCACGAGCGCGCCGACCACGCCGAGGCTCACCGCGAGGGCGGCACCGCTCGTCCAGTGCCCCCAGGCGCGCAGCCCCCGCGCCTGCGTCGTGGTGGTGATCGCGAAGAGGTAGCTGGCCAGCACCACCGCGAAGCAGAGGTAGAACAGCGGCAGTGCCGCCGCGTCGTCGTCCGCGAGAGGCAACGCGTCGACGAGGTCGGGGCTCGTCCTCGTGGCCGCCGCGACCGACGGCACGAGGCTGTGGACCAGGCCTGCGAAGACCGTCGGCCCCTGTGCGCCTGCGTAGCGGACGGTCGGCTTGTCGGTCAGGTCGACCACGGCGTACACGTCGCCGCGGTGCAGAGCGGCGTCGGCGGCCTCGGCGTTGTCGAACGGGTAGAACCGGTAGCTGTCCCCGGCTGCCGTCGCGACCTGCGCCTCGACCTGCTGCACCTCGGCGGTGGGTCCGGTGATCGCCAGCGGCACGTCGTGGGGCTGCGGGGCGTGGTACCCGATCAACGAGATGATCACGAAGGCCGAGCCGACGACGAGCGATTGCCACCAGCCCAGGAACCAGCCGTGGCGATCGGTGATGCCGAGCGCGCGTTCGAGCCGGTTGGGGTTTTCCGGTGGGGACGGCGGGGCCGAGGACGTCATCGCCGGGTCAGGCCGCTGACATCTTCGAGACGATCTCGTCCATGTTGATCTTTTGGGCCTTCTGGCCGATGGGGGTCCCGAAGTCGGTGAACAACTCCGAGAGGATCTGGTTGCCACCGGTGATCGTCACACCCAGCGAGCGCAGCCGATCGAACGTGTTCTGGTCGCTCGACACCGAGGAGCTGCCGCATGCGTCGGCGACGACCTGCACCTCGTAGCCCGCTTCGACCGCGCCGCGCGCGGTGTGGAACAGGCAGATGTCCGTGGTCAGCCCGGCCAGGATGAGGTTCGACCGGCCCAACCCCTTCACCGCGGCGACGAACGCGGGATCCAGGAAACCGTTCAACGTCCCGCCGCGCTTGACGCGGGCGGCGTAGGCGTCGGGAGCGAGCTCCTGGATGTCCTTGATGTTGGTGCCGATGGCGTCCTCCATGGTGGACGTGACCATGAGCGGCACGCCGAGCTCGGCGCCGACCCTGGCGAGCATGCGCACGTTGTTGACGGTGGTGGTCTGGGGCTGGCTGTAGATCCAGCTGACGGTCAGGTCCTGGTGGTCGATCAACACGATGGCAGCGTTGTCGGGGGTGAACAGCGGGCTGGCCATGACGGGGAACTCCTCGGGTTCGGGGTCGGTCGGCAGCAGAAGTAGTTGCTACGCGACACTAGATCGACCCTAGCCCACGTTAGTGTCGCCTAGCAACTACAAGGCTCGGCTACCGCGCCTCCGGGTCCTGCCCGCGGGCCGCGCGTCCGCCGTCGAGGGGGTCTTGGCGCTCGAGGAGCCGCTCGTACCGATCGGTGGTGATCGAGCCCAGTGCCACCGCGTTGACCCGGATGCCGTCGGGGCCGTAGTCCACGGCGGCCGCTCTCGTGAGCCCCTCGACCGCGGCTTTGGCGATCGCGTACGGGAGTGCCCCGCGGACAGCGCGCTGGGCTTGGTGGCTCGACACGTTCACGATCGCGCCTGCCGTCTGCATGGCGCGGAAGTGGCGGACGGCAACGGCGGACCCGACGACCGCTGGTGCGAGATTCGCGCTGATCAGCGCGACGACGTCGGCCGGGTCATCGGTGTGCAGAGCAGCGTCGCGGAACACGGCGGCGTTGTTCACCCAGCCCGACAGCGGTCCGGCCCGCTCGGCGGCGGCGGCCGCGCGCTCGGCGGTGGCGGGGTCGCTGGCGCTGCCGGTCACCGCGGTGATCCGCGCTCCGGCGGGATGATCGGGAACCCACGCGACTTCGTCCGGGTCCAGTTCGAGCACGACGACCGCGTCGCCGTCCCGGAGGAGTCGTTCGGCGACAGCGCGTCCGACCCCTCGGCCTGCGCCGGTGACGACGTGCGAACGCATCATGCGGCCATCATGCGCGGAGCCGGACCTCGAGAAGCGCCCTCGGTTGCGGTCTGTGAGGCGTGCGGACACCACCGCCCGCGCCGCTGCCTTCAGCCGGTCGAGGCGACAGGGACGCCCATACTGCCGAAGAACTCGACTATGCCTCGGGGGGAGTCGTCGGCGAAACACAGGTCCAGCCCGCGGGCGGACCGACCGGCCGCGTCGGCGGAGCGCGGGAACATCGCCGTCTCGTACTGACGCAGCGCGGCCTCGACGTCCTCACCGTGCTCGATCAGCGCCAGCGCCAGCTCGCAGCCATCGCGCATCGCGGCGTTCGCACCCTCGCCTGCGTACGGCGACATCAGGTGGGCGGCGTCGCCGATCAGGGTCACGCCCGGCGTGCGTGGCCACGAGTGGCCGGTGGGCAGGGCGTAGACCCGGCGCGCCACGATCTCGTCGTCGCAGTGGCGGATCAAGTCGGTCAGCGCAGGGGTCCAGTCGGCGAACTCCTCCAGAAGGGCGGTGCGAGCGGCGGCGGCGTCCGACCAGTCGACGCCGCGCGTCTCGATCCAGTTCTCGTCGGCCCGCAGCGAGGCGCCCAGGTGCAAGTCGCGACCCCCGTGCCCGCCGAGGTTCTTGTTGTCCGACAGGGCGAACAGGCTTCCCGTGCCGACGAGAGCAGCCGAGGCGGGCACCGTGGTCGTGGCGTCGGTGACGTGCAGCTCGAAGTAGGTGATCCCGGTGTACCCCGGGGAGGCGTTCGAGAGCAGGGGGCGGACTCGCGACCAGGCGCCGTCGGCCCCGACCAGCAGATCGGCGGTCTGGCGCGAGCCGTTGGCGAAGGTGAGCTCGTACCGGCCGTCGCCCAGGCGGCGGGCCCGGCTGAGCTTGTGGTCCCAGACGATCCGGGCAGGCTGAAGCGAATCCAGCAGCAGGGCGCGCAGTTCCGTCCGGTCGATCTCCGGTCGCCCGCTGTCGCCCGGACCGTCGGGGGAGGGCTGATCGATGAAGACGGTGCCTGCCTTGTCCATCACCCGCATGGCCTCCGCCTGCGGTCGGATGAGCCTGCGGAACGACTCGTACAGCCCTGCTTCGCGCAGGGCCCACTGGCCGGCCTCGACGTGCAGGTCGAGCAGGCCGCCCTGCCTCCTGGCGTCGGCGGTGGCGTCGAGTTCGTAGACGGTGCAAGCGATGTCGTGCTGCTGAAGGATGCGGGCCAGCACCAGCCCGCTGAGGCCGCCGCCGACCACGGCGATGGAGAGCGGGGACACAGCGGACATCGCGGCACCTCGAATGCGCTCGACAACTTGATGTGTACAGCGTACATGACTGGACGTATACACCGTATTCTTCTTGCGATACACGCAACTGAGGCAGGAGCGCCGCTGTGCCCGACGAACCGCCGCCCGTCATCTGGGCCCGTCTTTCCGGTCAGGGGCGTGGGCCGGTGCGCACCCTCGACTACGCGGCCATCACCACGGCCGCGATCGCCCTGGCAGACGAGGAAGGGGTCGACGCCGTCTCGATGCGCAAGATCGCGGGGCGGATGGAGCACAGCCCGATGGCGCTCTACCGGCACATCGGCGGCAAGGAGGACCTGACCGAGCTGATGTATGACGCGGTGCTGGGCGAGTTGGACCTGGCCGGGATCCCGTCCGGGAGCTGGCGGCCCGACGTCGCCCGGTTGGCCCGGGAGACGCGCAGGCTCCACCACGCGCACCCCTGGATCGGCCGGTTCGGGTACCGGCCGACCCTGGGACCCAACGCCCGGCGGTTCCTCGAGACCGGACTCGCCTGCGTGGACGGGCTCGGTCTGGACATCGACGGAATGCTGGACCTGCTGTCCACCGCCCTGCAGTTCACCAGGGGCTTCGTCGTGCAAGAACTGGGCGAGGTCGAAGTGCAGCGGCGCACCGGTCTGGACTTCGCGGCCTACCAGCGCCAGACCGGACCGTTCATCGCGCAGTTGCTGCAGGAGGGCAGGCTCCCGTACCTGAACCGGCTGATCGTCGAGGCCGAGGACTTCCCCGATGCGGACGTGGTGTTCGAGCGTCGTTTGGCCATGGTGCTGGACGGGCTGGCGGCTGGGATCGACCGCCGGAGCTGACGCCGACCCTGACGACAAGATTTTCCGGGATCCGGACACCGCTAGACTCCACGCGTGTCCTCGGCCGGAGCCGCTGTCCCTGCGCTGCCGCATGCCTGACCCGGACGAAGAGCCGGTCAGCGACCGGGAGCGGGAAGAGTGGCTCGCGCTTCTCCGCCGCCACCTGTCCGACGGCAGGCTGGATCTGGAGCAGTTCGACGTGCGCGTCGCCCGTCTCAACGCCGCGGAGACCCGCGCGGGCGCCAAGGCGTCGCTGGACGGGCTTCCGCTGATCGCCACGCCCGCGCGCGGTCCGCGGAACAGGCGCCGCCACGGCGAGACCGACGGCGTACAAGCCGGGCCGTAGGCGGCCGCATCCGTGGACGACGACGGTGTGCCGGGGCTGGTGCGGCCGATGCTGGCCACGCCCGGCGCGCTGCCCGTCGGGCCCGGTTGGGCGGTGGAGTTCAAGTGGGACGGCATCCGCGCGGTCGTCGCGGCAGGCGCAGGCCGGGTGCGGGTGTGGAGCCGCAACGCCAACGACGTCACCGCGTCCTACCCGGAGCTGGTCGAAGGACCCACCGCGGCGGCGCTGGCGGGGCTCGGCCCGGTGCTGCTCGACGGGGAGATCGTCGCCCTCGACGCGCGGGGTCGGCCCGAGTTCACGCGGCTCGCGCAGCGGATGCACGTCCGTCTGCCCGGCAGCGACCTCGTCGCGCAGGTGCCGGTGCTCCTGTATGTGTTCGACGTGCTCGACCTGCACGGTCGCTCGCTGCTGGGCGAGGCCTACGACGACCGGCGGGCGGAACTGGCGGCGTTGCCCCTCAACGGGGTGCGGCACGTGGCGGTCCCGCCCTCCTACACCGACGTAACGGCCGCGCAGCTGATGGACGTGGCGCGGGCGCACCGCCTGGAAGGCGTCGTCAGCAAGCGGCGTCGTTCGCGCTACGAGCCGGGCAGGCGGTCCTCGGCGTGGGTCAAGACTCCGTTGGTGACCACGCAGGAGGTGCTGGTCGGCGGCTGGACCCCCGGTCAGGGCAGGCGGGCGGGGACGATCGGGGCGCTGCTGCTCGGCGCCTACGACGGGCAGGGGCGGCTGCGCTACCTCGGCCACGTCGGCACCGGCTTCACCGACGCCGCCCTCGACCAGTTGGCCGCCGTGCTGGCGCCGCTGGCACTGCCTCGGTCGGCCTTCGACGAGGTGATCCCGCCCGCTGAGGCCAGGACGGCGCGGTGGGTGCGCCCTTCACTCGTCGGCGAGGTCGTCTACCGCACGCTCACCCCGGACCACCGGCTGCGCCACGCCTCGTGGCGGGGGCTGCGGCCGGACCGCGACCCCGGCGAGGTCGTGCTCGAGCCCGCCACGTGAGTCAGGCGGGGAGGCGGTTGCGCAAGACGGTGGACCCGGCACCGGTCACCTTCGGGAGGACGGCGGTGCGGCCGCAGGCGACCATCAGCAGGTCGATCCCGCGGCCCTCGACGGGTTCGCCTTCGCCCCACGTCCAGTCCAGGTCGGTCGCGACGAGCCGCAGCCCGCGCAACGCGCCCCTGCGAACGAAGCCGATCGGACGCCCGGTGGTGACGAACTCCAACGCCGGTCGGACGTGCTCGGGGTCGGGCGCGTGCGGGATGTCGAGCGGCACGCGCATGTCGCCGCCGTGCACGAGGGCGTCGGTCAGCGGACCCCGCGCGCCCACGAGCGGCGGCGCGAACCGGCTCTCGGCGTAGCGGCGGAGCGCGGCGGACAGCTCGTCCACCGGCAGCGCCCCGAACCGCCGGGCGAGGGCGTCGTTGGCGGCCTGGGCGTTGCCGCGCCGCCGGACCAGCTCGACGAGGAACGGCCGCTTCGACGGGGACACGGCCGCGACGAGGTGCCCGGCGACCACGCGCACGCTCCACCCCGCACAGAGGCTCGGCGTGTTCAGCTGTGCCGGGCGCAGGTCGTCAAGGAGGTCGGCGAGGCCGCGCCGCTCGCGGGCGGACGCCGCGAAGATCGTGTCCGGCTCCACGGCACCAGCATGCTCCATCCAAATGAGCCTGCCGTCCCTGCCCGGCCCGCGCCGCAGCACAGGCTGCGCGCGGTGTGAAAGACTTTGGGGCTTCCAACGGCTGTGGGGAAGGATCGACTTCGTGTCGTCTGACGGGCGAGCACAGGCGCCCGATCTCGACGACCGGGTCGTCCGAACGGCATTGACCTCGCTGCCGTTTGCCAGCGTGCTGCTCGTGGACGGCGACTTGCGCTACCGCGCCGCGGTCGGCGCGGCGATCACCGTCTACGGCTACCGCGCGCAAGACCTGATCGGCCGCAAGCTGTCGGAGGTGCTGACGGCGGAGACACTCGCCTACGTCGAGCCCGCGATGCACCGGGCGCTGGCTGGTGAGTCGTTCACCGAGGTCCGGGAGAACCCGAAGCTCGGCGCGTCGTTCGAGCTGACCTACGGGCCCGCGATCGAGGGCGGTGCGGTCGTCGGGGCACTGGTCGTGGTTCGGGACGTGACCGCGGAGCACCGTGCGTTGGCCGAGCTCGCGGCGAACGAACGGCTGCACCACATGCTCCTGAGCCAGACCAGCGACGTGATCGTGCTCACCACGGTGGAAGACGGCCGCTACACGTGGGTGTCGCCCTCGGCGTTCCGCGTCCTGGGCTGGCGCCACGAGGAGTTGCTCGGGGAGGCCGTCTACGACTTCGTCCATCCCGACGACGCGCCGCTCGTCCGGGCGAAGCGGAGCGCGCTTCTCGACGGCGCGGAGCAGACGAGCGCGACCTATCGGTTCCGGCGTCCCGGCGGGGGATGGACCTGGGTCGAAGGCCAGGTCCGGCCCGTCCGGGACGCGGAAGGAGCGGTGGTGGCCCTGCTCACGACGGCCCGCGACGTCAGTGACCGCAGGCGGCTGGAGGCCGAGCTGTCCAGGGCCCGGCTGGTGTTCGAGTCGGCGTTCGCGTCCGCCCCGATCGGGATGGCGCTGTTGTCGGTCGACGGCCGCTTCATCAAGGTCAACAACGCGGTGTGCCAACTGCTCTCGCGCGACGAGACGTCCTTGTTGGGCGAGACGTTCCAGGCCATCACCCATCCCGACGACCTCGCCGCCAGCCTCGAGCTGCTCAAGATGATGCTCGACGGAAGCACCTCGGTCGGGAGGCAGGAGAAGCGGTTCCTGCGCCCGGACGGCTCGACGGTCTGGTGCCTGCTGGCGCTGGCGTTGGTCCGCGACGACGACGCGCGGCCGCGCTTCTTCATCTCCCAGACCCAGGACATCACCGAGCGCAAGAACGCGCAGCGGGAAATGGAACGGCTGGCGACGATCGACGCCCTCACCGGTCTGCCCAACCGCATGCTGCTGATGGACCGGTTGCGCCACGCGCTCAACCAGGCCCAGCGCAGCGGCTTGCTGGTCGGGGTGCTGTTCGTCGACCTGGACCGGTTCAAGGAGGTCAACGACACCTACGGGCACCACGTCGGTGACGAGTTGCTGCGTCAGGTGGCGGCGCGGTTGGCGGGCTCGACCCGCATCGGCGACACCACCACCCGCCTGGGCGGCGACGAGTTCGTCGTCCTGTGTGAGCAGGTGCACACCGCCGACGAGGTCGCGAACGTCGCCGAGCGCATCCGGGCCGCGCTGGCCGAGCCGTTCGACGTCCTCGGCCACGAGGTGCGGATCTCGGCGAGCGTCGGGATCACCGTCGGCGACTCCGACAGCGGCGAGGCCCTCCTGCAGGAGGCCGACCGCTCGATGTACGCGGCCAAGCGCGGCGGCCGCGGCCGGATCGACGTCTACTCCGAGGCGCTCGGGACGATCGCGGCCGATCAGCTCGCGGTGCACGCCGCCCTCGCCGAGGGCATCGCGCGGGGCGAGCTGCGGGTGTTCTACCAGCCGATCGTCGACCTGCAGCGCGGCGGCGTCATGGGGCAGGAAGCGTTGGTGCGCTGGGCGCATCCCACCAGAGGACTGCTCGGGCCCGGCGCGTTCCTGCGGGGTGCCGACCGCAGCCCACTGGGCGTCGCGCTCGGCGAAAAGGTGTTGCGGATGGCCTGCGCGGCCGCGGTGACCTGGCCGGACGGGTACGCGGTGCACGTCAACGTCTCGGCCCGGCACCTCGCCGAGCCGGGCTTCGTCGCGTTCGTGAAGCGCTGCCTGTCCCTGTCGGGCCTCGCGCCCGCGCGGCTGGTGCTGGAGATCACCGAGAGCCTCGTGTTGGCGGCGTCGCGCTCCACCCTGGCGTCGACGACGGCGCTCGCGGACATGGGCGTCGGCCTGTGCCTCGACGACTTCGGCACCGGCTACTCGAGCGTGACCGCCCTGCACAAGCTGCCGATCGGCGGCTTCAAGATCGACCGCTCGTTCGTGGCGGGGCTTCCGGGGAACAAGACCAGCGCGTCGTTGGTCGACGGCCTGATCAGCCTCGGCGCCGGGATGGGCATCGACGTCGTCGCCGAAGGCATCGAGACCCGCGAGCAGGCGCTCTGGCTGGCCGCGCACGGGTGCGCGCACGGGCAGGGGTTCCTCTTCGGCAGACCGGTGGAGTCGCCGGTCTGAGCTCGACCGGTCAGGTGTGGTGAGGCGGTCCGGTCAGGTGGTGGCGAGTGCGGCGGAGCGGCCCGCCTGACGCCCGGAGAACAGGCAGCCGCCGAGGAAGGTTCCTTCCAGCGAGCGGTAGCCGTGCACGCCCCCGCCGCCGAAGCCCGCGACCTCGCCCGCCGCGTAGAGCCCCGGCAGCGGCGTGCCGTCGGCGCGCAGCACCCGGCAGGACAGGTCGGTCGCCAAGCCGCCGAGCGTCTTGCGGGTGAGGATGTTGAGCCGCACCGCGATCAGCGGGCCCGCCGCGGGGTCCAGGATCCGGTGCGGGGCCGCGGTGCGGATGAGCCGGTCGCCCCGATAGCGCCGGGCGTTGTGAATGGCCATCACCTGCAGGTCCTTCGTGAACGGGTTGTCGATCTCCCGGTCGCGGGCCACGATCTGGCGCTCCAGGTCGCGCAGGTTGATGAGCGGCTCGCCGTCGGTCGGGGCGAGCTTGTTCATGCCCGCCACCAGCTCGGACAGCGTGTCGGCGACGACGAAGTCCGCGCCACGGTCGAGGAAGGCCTGCACCGGCGGGGCCGCACCGGCGCGGGCGCGGCTGAGCACCTGCGGGATGCTGCGCCCCGTCAGGTCGGGGTTCTGCTCGGACCCCGACAGCGCGAACTCCCGTTCCACGATCTTGTAGGTCAGTACGAACCACGAATGGTCGTAGCCGGTCGCGGTGATCGCCTTGAGCGTGCCGAGCGTGTCGAAGCCGGGGAACGCGGGCGCGGGGAGGCGGCGGCCGTGCGCGTCGAGCCACAGCGACGACGGGCCGGGCAGGATCCGGATGCCGTGCCGCGCCCAGATCGGGTCCCAGTTCTGGATCCCCTCGGTGTAGTGCCACATCCGGTCGCGGTTCACCAACCGCGCGCCCGCCTTCTCGCTGATGCCGAGCATGCGCCCGTCGACGTGCTCGGGAACGCCCGAGATCAGCCGCCGCGGCGCCCGGCCGAGCCGGGCGGGCCACAAGCTGCGCACGAGGTCGTGATCGGCCCCGATCCCGCCACTGGCGACGATCACCGCCTGCGCCGCGAGCTCGAACGCGCCGGTCTCGACCCGTGAGCTGGCCCGGCCGCGCGGCGCGTCGGAAGGTTCCAGTACGGCGCCGCGGACGCCGGTCACCACGCCGTCGGTCAGGACGA
The DNA here is from genome assembly GCA_036401495.1 of Pseudonocardia sp. Lineage (GTDB taxonomy): Bacteria > Actinomycetota > Actinomycetes > Mycobacteriales > Pseudonocardiaceae > Pseudonocardia. The sequence goes on from DASWUV010000053.1 coordinate 21,447, forward strand.
GCGCGTCCACCCGGTGCCGGAACCGCAGCTCCACCCGCCCCCGCGCGACCGCGTCCCGCACCCTGCGCTCGAACGGCTCGACGAGCCCGGGCCCCGTGCCCCAGACGACGTGGAAGCGCGGCACCGAGTTGCCGTGCCCGTCGGCGAGGTAGCCCCCGCGCTCCGCCCAGCCGACGATCGGAAAGAAGCGCACGCCCTGGTTGTGCAGCCACGGCCGCTTCTCGCCCGCCGCGAAGTCGACGTAGGCGGTGGCCCACTGCCGCGCCCAGAAGTCCTCGCCGCCACGGTCGTCCACGCCGCGGTCGAACCCGGCCGAGCCGAGCCAGTCCTGCATGGCCAGGTCCACGGAGTCGCGGACGCCGAGGCGGCGCTGCTCGGGGGAGTCGACGAGGAACAGGCCGCCGAAGGACCAGAACGCCTGTCCGCCCAGGTTGGCGGCGGGCTCCTGGTCGACCACGATCACCCGGCGCCCCGCGTCGGCCAGCTCGGCGGCGGCCACGAGCCCGGCGAGGCCCGCGCCCACCACGATGACGTCGGTGTCCATCGGCCCACCCTGGCCCACGCGGTCGGCCGCGTCGAACCCACAACGCCCGTCGCTGCCCGGCCATCGGCCCGGCGGTCATCGTTACGCAGCGTCCACGCGGGCCACCTGGACGGCCGCATCACCCGAACGTGTCCGGCGCCGTTGAGTGCGACGTGGCCCTGCACACCGCACCGCGACCCACCCGCACGAACCGGCGTCGCCCGTTGGGGTGGGTGATCGCGGGTGCCATCAGCGGCATCGTCGTGGCGATCTTCGTCCTCGGGATGCCCGCGCCCACCGCCGCTCCGTTGCCTGCGTTGGACGCGGCAACGGTCGCGAGGCTCCCGGTCGCCGACACCTACGCGACGACCGTCAACGCGCCGGTCGACACCGATCCGGCGGGCCGTACCGACGGCGTCGTCGTCCACCCGCCCCAACCTGCCGCCGTCTACGCGGCGCCGGGCGGAGCGCCGATCGCCCGCGTGGAACCGACGGGCTTCGGCGACACCTGGCTGCCCGTCATTGCGACCCAGGGTGACTGGATGCGGGTGCTGCTCCCGTCGCGGCCGAACGGGTCGACCGGCTGGCTGCGTGCCGCCGACGTCCGCATGGCCAGCACCCCGTACGTCGTGCGCGTCCACCTGCGCTCGTTCCGGATGGATCTGGTGGACAACGGCACCACCGTCGGCACGTGGACGGTCGGCACGGGCAAGGCGTCGGCGCCCACTCCCGTAGGCCGGACGTTCGTGCTCGGCGCGCTCTCCGACGCCAAGCAGCACTACTCGCCGGTGATCCTTCCGCTGGGCGCGCACAGCCCCACCCACGACACGTTCGGCGGCGGCCCGGGGACCGTCGCCATCCACACCTGGCCGACGGCGACCGTGTTCGGCAAGGCGAGCAGCGACGGCTGCATCCGCGTGCCGTCCGACGCGCTGGACCGGCTGACCGAGGTGCCGCTCGGCACGCTCGTCATGATCGACGAAGGATGAGGTTGGCGATGAAGCCGCTCGTTGTAGGCGCCGCAGCCGGCGCAGTGGTGAGCGCCCTCGTGAGCGCCGTGATGGTCGGGACGCTGGTGGTGAGCGCGACGAGCGCCGTCGCCGACGAGCCTGCCCGCCGTCCCGACTCGGCGTTCGGGGTGGGCGCCTCGGGGCTGGTGCCGATCGAGCCGGTGCCTTCAGTGGTGTCGCACGACGGGACGCGGGTGCAGAAGAGCCTGCTCCGCACCGAGTTGGGGACCGGCGTGTTCACGGTGTCGGCGCAGCAGGGCCGGGCGGAGGCGTCGGTCGCCAGCCTGAACCTTGCGGGCCTCCTGCGCGCCGACCAGGTCCGCACCTGGTGCGCCGACGGCAGCGGCGGCATGGACATCATCGACGGCGCGGTGTTGGGCACCCCGCTGCCGCGCAACCCGATCGGCAACGACACGGTCTCGGTCAGCCCGCTGGTGAAGGTGGAGCTGAACCACCAGATCGCCCACGACGACGGCACGCTGACCGTCGAGGGCCTCGCCCTCACCGTACTGCCGGGCGCGCCTGCGCCCTCGCGGCTGCTGACCGCTCCAGAGAAGGCCGCGCTGCCGGGCCTTGACACGCTGGGGCTGCACGTGCCCGCGGCGGCGTCGACGGTCGCGGACGTCCTCGCCGCGGTGCCCAGCGCCGGGCAGAAGATCGTCGTCGGGTCGGTGACCTGCGGCCGGATTGCCGATCAGCAGCAGACGGAGCCCGGGCAGCAGGCGGAGCCGGAGCAGCAGCAGGCGGAGCAGGAGCCGGAGCGGCCCGTCGACGCGGCCCCGGCCGCGCCGAAACCGCGCATCGTGAAGGCGCACCTGCCCGTCACCGGCTGAGCTCCTACAGGCCGCCGGTGCGGAAGGCGTCCAGGACGCGACGCTCCCGCTTGGTCGGCCGCCCCGCACCGCGCTCGCGGCGGGCCACGGGGATCGCGGCGTCCGGCGGGGGAGCGGGGGTGCGGTCGATGAAGCACAAGGCGGCTTCGGCCGCGCCGACCCGCCGCTGGATCACCTGGACGACCTCGACGACCCGGGTCACGTCGTGCACGCGGGCCCGGATCTCGTCACCGGGCGCGACGGTGGTGGCGGGCTTCGCGGGCCGGTCGTTGACGCGGACGTGGCCCGCCCGGCACGCCGCGGCCGCATCCGGCCGGGTCTTGGTCAGCCGTACGGCCCAGAGCCAGCGGTCCACCCTGGTCGAGTCCACGGTTCGATAATGGCCCGTGCGCGGAAACCGTCGCTATGGCGATGGTTTCCGCGCACGGGCCAAGTCGCGCACGACCGCCGCCACCATCGGATGGGTGCGCAGCTCGTCCACCGTCACCGGCAGGGGCAGCCGCCAGTTCGGGTACTGGTCGACGGTGCCCGGCAGGTTCGGCTGGCGCACCTCGCCCACGACGTCGTACGGCGCGATCAGGACGAGGCGCGAGCGGCTCCGCGCCAGCAGGGCGTGGATGGCGAGGATCAGCTCGTCCTCGGTCGGGTCCCTTTCGGTCGAGTCCCTTTCGGTCGAATCGCCGCCGACCAGCCCCTGCCCGCGCAGCAGATCGACCAGCTCGCGGCGTTCGACGGCCGCCTTCGCCTCCTCGGCCTCGACATCGTCCAGCAACCCGAGCTCGGCCCGTACGCGGACGTGCTCGGCCCGCAGGAACCCCGTGGCCGTGGGGAGGTCGTGGGTCGAGACGCTGGCCACCGCCTCCTCGGCCCACTCGTCGGGAGGCAGCATCGGCTCGCCGGGCTTGTCGCGGTCGCGCATGAACCACAGCACCGACGAGCTGAGCATGCCGCGACCGCGCATCGCCTCGGTGACCTCCGGCTCGACCGTGCCCAGGTCCTCGCCGACCACCAGCGCGCCCGCCCGGTGCGCTTCCAACGTCACCACGGCCATCATGACCTCGGCGTCGGAGTGGACGTAGGTGCCGCGCGCCGCCGCCTCGCCCGGCGGCACCCACCAGAGCCGGAACAGCCCGGCGACGTGGTCGACCCGCAGCCCGTCGGCCTGCCGGAGCAGGGCGCGCAGCAGGTCGCGGAAGGCGGCGTAGCCGGTGGCGTCGAGCCGGTCGGGGCGCCACGGCGGCAGTCCCCAGTCCTGGCCCTGCTGGCTGAACGCGTCCGGCGGCGCGCCGATCCGGACGCCCAGCGCGAGCACGTCCTGCCAGGCCCAGCCGTCGAAACCCTCGGGGTCGCAGCCGACGGCGAGGTCGTGCACGACGCGGACACCGACATCCCGCGCAGCCCCCCGGACGTCCCGCAGCTGGCGTTGCACCTGGTCCTGCAGCCAGGCGTGGTAGGCGACGCGGGGCGCGAGCGCGGCGGCCGCCTCGGCGATCTTCGGCGACGACGGGTGCCGCAGCTCCGCAGGCCAGCGGCTCCACTGTCCCCCGTACCGTTCGGCGAGGGCGCAGAACGTCGCAAACAGGTGGAGGTCGGCCGGTACCTCGGCGGCGTCGCCGTCCGGCAGTCCCGGGCGACCCGCGGCCCGCCACAACAGCTCCGTCGCCGAGCGCTTGGCGGCCCAGCTGCGGTCGTAGTCGATGCGGTCGCCTGCCAGCTCGGGCCGCAGCGCTTCGACCTCCGCGCGGGTGGCCGCGTCGGCCTCCGCGTACACGTCGAGATCGGGAACGCACAACGCGAGCGGCGTGCCGAACCGCCTGCTCGACGGCGTGTAGGGCGACGGTTGGACGGGCGGCACCGGCGTGATCGCGTGCAGCGGGTTGAGCAGCACGGCCGACGCGCCGTGCTCGGCTCCGGTCCAGGTCGTGAACGCGCGCAGGTCGCCGAGATCCCCGATGCCCCACGACCCGGCGGAGCGCAGCGCGTAGAGCTGCAGCATCCAGCCCCAACCACGGGGCGTCGAGGGCAGCGCGGGCGGGGCGGCGACGACCGTCACCTCCCGGTCACCGGTCTCCAGCCGGTACCACCCCGGCGTCAGGCCCGCGGGGATCTCCGTCACGTCCCGGCGGGTGCCCGCCTCGTCGACGAGAACGCCAGGGGCATCCAGCGGTCTGGCCTGGTCGACGCGCGCGGCGATCGTGTCGGGCGTGCGCTCCCGCAGCCCGGCCAGCGCGATGCGCCGCGCCCGTGCGGTGCTCGCGTCGACGTCCAGCAGCCCCAGCACCCGCACAACCACCGCAGGATCGATGGCCACCGGCCGCCGGTCGCCGTCGCGGTAGGCGGTCGCGACCCCATGGGCCGCTGCGATCTTCACCAGGTCGTCGTCCACGCCCGTCCTTTTCCCCTGTTGAGCTGCGGTAACACGCGGTGTCCCGGTTCCGGGCGCGGAGCCTGCGGGATGCTAGGTTCGCACGTGCGGGCGAGTCGGCCCGGCACCCCCGCGCTTATGGGCGGTCTTGCCGTTCTCCGGCGCCGGGTGCGCACGCGGACGTAGCAGGGAGTGCCGATGACCACGCTGGGTGCGCTCTCCGTGGGGCTCCTCGTGCTGGTGCTGATCGTCGCAGCAGCCGTCGCCCTGCTCGCGCGATCGCGGCACCGGGCACCACGCGGTCCTGAGCAACCACGGACCGTCGCCGACCTCGTCAGGATGCGGGAGGCCGAAGCCGAGGCGCGCGCGGCGGCCGCAGGCTCCGGGCGGCCGGATGCGGCTGCGGAAATCGCGGCGATCGCTGCCCCGCGGGAGTGCGCGCCGTCCGCGGAGGTTGTGGAGGTCGAGGCGCCCGCAGCGGAATCGCCGGTCGAGCCGGAAGCGGACGGCCCGGGGGTGGCGGCGGCCGGGGCGGCTGCGCAGGCTTCCGTACCGGATTCCGTGCCGTCGGGTTCGGCTCCGTCCGGTTTGGCTCCGCTGCAGGACACGCCGTGGGGCCGGGCCGCTCGCCTGGCCGATCCGCTGGGCGAGTGGACCGCGTCGGCCCGCGCCGCCCGCGAGCGCGAAGAGACTTCCGGTCCGCGCAAGGCGCGCCGGAGCGAGCCGCCGACGCCGGAACCCGCCGTTGCGTCACGCCCGCGGTTGGCGCTGTTCGGGTCCAAGCGCCCGGCCCTTGCGCACGACACCACGACCATTCCGCACCTCCCCCGGGGTTTCGCGCCGACCCTGGCAGCCGTAGCCGAAACAGCGGCCGCCGAACCCCCTTCAGCCCAACCACCTTCATCGGATGACGGCGACACGCTCCAGATCGGGCGGCGTCCCGGCGACGGGGCCTCCCTGAGGACGCCTGACGGCCCTGCGGAGCTCGACGACGTCGATGACCTCGCCGACCTGGATGACCTCGCCGACCTGGACGACCTCGCCGACCTGGACGACGTCGCGGACCTGAACGACGTCGCGGACCTCGCCGAGGTCGGCGACGTGGCTGACGTGGCTGACGTGGCTGACGTGGCTGACGTGGAGGACGCCGTGACGGTCGACTTCGCCCGGCCTGAGGTTGCCCGGCCTACGGAGCCCGCAGGGCCGCCGCCCGCCGCCGAGCACGCCACGGAGGAGCCCACGGAGGAGCCCGCGGAGCCGCCGACCGGCCCGCTCCCGCTCCCGACTCCGGCGCGGGTCGCCGGGCGCGTCCGGCGCAGCCCGACCGACACCGCGGCCGAGCAGGCCGCCGCGGATCTCGCCCTGCTCCGGACGTTCGGGGTCGCCGGGCCGGGCCGCACGGCCGCCGCCGACGACACCGAGGTCGCGCTCGAAGGCTGCTCGCCTACCGACGCCGAGCCCAGCGCGGGCGTGGCGCAGCCGGTCGCGTTCCGCGTGGTGGGCCGCGACGGCAGCGGACTGCCCGGCGCGTCGGTCACCCTGCTCGACGACCATGGCCGCGAGATCTCCGGCACCACCGTCGACGAGAACGGCGCAGGCACGCTGACCACGCACCGCCCCGGCGGGTACATGCTGGTCACCGCGGCCGAGGGCTACCAGCCCGGCGCAGCCACTGTCGTCGTCGACGATCGGCCCGTCGACACCGAGATCCTCCTGACCCGCTCGGCGTCGATCGCGGGCTCGGTCTGCGGCGAGGACGGCCCGGTCGTCGGCGCGCACCTGGTCCTCGTCCAGGACGGCGAGATCATCGACACCACGGACAGCCGCGCGGACGGGACCTACGTGTTCGCCGACCTGGCGGCGGGGGAGTACGGCCTTTCGGTCACCGCGGCGGAGTGCGAGCCGACGGCAGTGGTGTTGCGCCTGGTCGACGAAGTGAACCTGCGCCACGACGTCGACCTCGACCCCGTTGGGCTGCCTGCGGGCGGCACTACCGACGACGTGATGATCGGTCACCTGTGAGCAGGCCGAGGGGCCGCGCATGACCGACTCGCAGCACCGCGTCGAGGGCAGGCTCGTGGGCGCGCGCGACGTCGAGCTGTTCTGGCAGGGCAGGCTGCCCGCGGGGACGGTGTCGGGGATCGTGCTGGTCAGCCACGGCCTGGGCGAGCACTCCGGCCGCTACGGCAACGTCGTCGACGCGCTGCTGCCCGACGGCTGGGCGGTCTACGGAGTCGACCACCGTGGCCACGGGCTGTCCGGTGGGCGTCGTGCCCACGTCGAGGACTACGACGACTTCCTCGCCGACTTCGACGCCTTCCGCCGGGTCGTCGTCGCGAGCCATCCCGACGTGCCGGTGTTCGTGCTCGGCCACAGCATGGGCGGCCAGATCGCGCTGGCCTACGCCCTTGACCACCAGGCCGAGCTGAGCGGGCTCGTCCTGTCGGCGCCCGCCCTGGCCAGTGACGCCGTGCCGAAGGCGGCGCTGCCCGCGTTTCGGCTGCTGGGCACGCTCCTGCCGACGCTGCGCCCTGCGGGCATCGACACCACCAAGATCAGCAAGGATCCGGCCGTCGTCGCCGCCTACCACGCCGATCCGCTGGTCTACCACGGCAAGCCGACGCTCGGCCTCTCGCTCAAGCTGATCGGCCAGTTCGCCGTCCTGCCCGAGCGGGCCCGCGCGCTGGCGCTCCCCCTCCTGCTGCAGCACGGCGGCCGGGACGCGCTCACCGACCCGGCAGGCAGCAGGCTGCTGGAGTCGACCAACGGCTCGCCCGACCAGACCGTGCGCTGGTACCCGGACCTGTGGCACGAGATCTACAACGAGCCGCAGCGCGCCCAACCGCTCGCCGACCTGCGGGAATGGCTGGCGGCGCACCGCTGAGCGCGTACCCGTCCCGGGTGCCGCCGACTGTCCAGGTTGTACGGACATTTTCCGCGCCGTTCGCAGGCTGGGACGAAGTGGCGCGTGGAGGCGCGTGTGTGATCCCATCGCCATATGTCGCCAGCCGCCGTCCTCGGAGAAATCTGGGGCACCCGCCGCGGCGACAACTTCGACCAGTCGTGTTGCGCGAGCTGACCGTTCCCCCATCCGCTCGCCCATCCCCGACTGGAGTTTCCGTGCTTCTGCACGCCCCCACGCCGCTCGCGCTCAACGATCTGACCGACCTCACCCGCCGCGTCGCCGAGGAGGTCCGCGCCGGTGCGCACCCGGTCCACATCGACCCCGCCAAGCGCTGGTACCAGCTCTTGCGCAGCGACCCCTTCGTCGACGTCTGGCTGATCAGCTGGGCCACCGAGCAGGCCGCCGAGTTGCACGACCACGCCGGGTCGCTCGGGGCGCTCACGGTCGTCGCAGGCAGCCTCGTGGAGCAGCGGTGGGCGGGCCACGGGCTGCGCAGCCGCACCCTGCGGGCGGGCCGCAGCGCAGGCTTTCCGCTCGGGCACGTCCACGACGTGGCCAACCCGGCCGCCCCGCCTGCGGTGAGCGTGCACGCGTACTCGCCGCCGTTGACGGCCATGTCGTACTACGCCGTCGAGCCGGACGGCCGGTTGCGGCGGACCCGCAGCGAACTGGTGGAGACAGCATGAGCGGCATCAACGAGAAGCTCGCGGCGGCTCGCGCGCGACTGGACCGGCCCGATCCCCGCCGCGCCGCCGCGATGGTCGAGCGCGGCGCCTACCTCGTGGACACGCGGCCTGCGTGGCAGCGGGAGCAGGAGGGCGAGTTGCCGGGCGCTCTGCTGATCGAGCGCAACCACCTGGAATGGCGGCTGGACCCCACCTCGGACGCGCGCATTCCGGAGGCGGTCGACCACGACGTCACCTGGATCGTCGTCTGCTCGGAGGGCTACTCGTCCAGCCTGGCCGCCGCCTCCCTGCAGGACCTCGGCCTGCACAACGCCACCGATCTCGACGGCGGCTACCGTGCGTGGAAAGCGGCGGCCCTGCCGGTCGACTGACCGCCTCTTCTGCGTGGGCTGCTCGGCCTTCGCGGCGCGGTGCGGCATGCTGCCCGGCATGAGTGATCGGGAGGGCGGCGAAGGGGCCGTCGGGAGCGTGACGGCCTCGCAGAGCTCCGGCGCGGTCGGCAGCGTGGCCGCGGCGGGCAGCTCGGGTGTGGTCGGCAGTGTGGCGACGGCGGGCAGCTCGGGTGTGGTCGGCAGCGTGGCGACCAGCGGCAGCGCGGGCGTCATCGGGAGTGCAGGAACGTCCGGCAGCGTCGGCATCCTCGGCAGCGTCCTCAGCATCCTTTCGGTGGCGCTGATCGCGTGCGTCGGCAGCCTGGGCTGCATAGGTTGCCGCCGCTGCCTGTTCTGCGTCGGCTGTGTCGACTGCGTGGGCTGCGTCTTCTGCGTGGGCTGCGTCGGCCTCCGCGGCGCGGTGCGGCAGGTGCGCGTGGTGGCGTAGGAACTGGCGATCGCGCGGACCGGGACGGTCTTGTGCGGCTGGTGGCGCCGGACCTTCTAGGCGAGACCGTCGACCAGCGCCTCGGTGATCGGCGCCGTGTTCGCGCTCAGCCACGCATCGGTGCGGCGGGCGCGGGCGGCGGCCTCGGGGCCCCAGTAGGCGGCGAAGCCCGGCACGCCGTGCGCGGCGCCGTCGGCCACGATGTCGCGCATCCAGTCGTGGCTCGCGCGCACCGCCTCGACCAGCCCGAGCCGCCCTGCCTCGTCCAGCCCGTAGGCGTCGACGAGGATCCGGGCGCGGGCGATGGCGCGGCCGCGGCGCGTGTCGTCGACGTCGGAAGGGGAGCGCAGCGGCGCCCACAGCCGGGCGGCTGCTGCGATGTCCCACAGCGGCGCGCCGGGCGCCGCAAGGTCGAAGTCGATCAGGGCGACCGCGCGGCCTCCCCGGAACACGAAGTTGTCCAGGTTCGGGTCGTTGTGGAGCATGCCGCCCGTGTGGTGCGGCGGCGGCGGCCGGTGGGGCCATGTGTACGGCGAGGGGTCGAACCCCGCCGTGGCGTCGTGGAACCGGCGCAGCAGCGCACCGACGCTGCGCAGCGCAGGCTCGGTGAGGCCCCACGGGGGCGCCGGAGCGATCACGGCCTGTCCCGGCACGTAGGTGAGCACTTCGCGGCCGTCCTCGTCGACGCCCAGCACCCGCGGCGCCCCGTCGAACCCGACGTCCTGCAGGTGGCGCAGCAGCGCGTGGACCCCGGTCGCCGAGGCGCGCAGCGGGCGCCGCACGGTGTCGCCGACGCGGTGCACCTGGCCCCGGTTCGCCGTGCCGCCCAGCAGCGGGATCTCAGCCACCCTCACCCGCGCCCCTGGCGCACCTCGACCCGGGCCGCCTCGACGAGAGCCGTGGCCAGAGTCGAGTGCGTGACCAGGCTGTCGACGTACCCGCCGCGCACCGCAGCCAGCACGGCGCGCGTCTTCGCCAGCCCGTACACGATGCCGATCACCTCCGGCACGGCGCGCATCTGCGCTGCCGTGATACCGATCATCCGCTCGGTCAGCGCCGCCCGCGCGGGCTCCCCCCGTATGTCGATGAGCACTCCCGACACCTCGGCGCACACGCCGGTGCGCAGCAGGTCCCTGCGCTCGGCCTCGCTGGTGGCGTCGTAGAGCGTCGACTGCTCGGCCGCCCATGCGCCGACGCCTGCCACCGCCTTCGTCACCGACCCGATCTGGCCGAAGGCGCGGGCCACCTCGGGCTGTCCGCGCAGGGCCGTTGCGGTGGAGGCGTCCGAGACGGCCATCGGGGCGTAGAAGTAGTACGCGGGGCCGCCCGCGACCCTGGCGACTTCGCGCACCAGCTCGATCGAGCTGTCGTCGGCCCCTGGCCTGGCCAGCGCGCCGGTCAGTTGGACGACCGACACGGGGGCGAGCGCCCGCAGCGCGCTCGCCATCGCGCTCACCGACCGCGCCCAGGACAGGCCGAGCACGTCGTCAGGCGTGACGATCTCGGTCAGCAGTTCGGCCGCGGCCGAGCCCAGGTGCTCGCGAAGCGACGCCGGATGGTCGTCCGGCGTGTCGGTGACGACGCAGTGGGTCAGACCGAGGGCGTCCATGAGCCGGGCGGACAGCTCGACGTCGACGACGCCGGGATGGCCGATCTCGATCCGCACGAGACCGCTGGTGCGGGCGTCGTCCAACAGGCGGGCCACCTTGAAGCGGCTCAGCGAGAACTCCTCGGCGATCTCGACCTTGGAGCGCCCATCCAGGTAATAGCGCCGAGCCACGGAGGCGGTCAGGATGAGCTGCGCCGGGCCTCGCAGGTTGCCGTGTGCTGCCGCCACTGGGAGCCTTCCGTGAGTCGCTCATCTGAGCGTTTAAGAGCACATTATTGCAACGGAGATTGACGAGTGGTGACTCGTGCCACACGATCTCGCATGATTGTGCCGCTGCTCAACTGAGCGGTGGCAACTCGATGGCCGGAGGGCGCGATGAAGCGGTGGGGTCGACGAGGTGCGTTGGTCGGGTTCGCCATGCTGTTGGCGACGTCAGGCTGCGCAGGTGCGGGCGGCGGCGGCGGAGGGGGCGGAGGCGATAACTCGATCTCGGTCCTGATGGTCAACAACCCGCAGATGGTCGATCTGCAGAAGCTGACGGCCGACAACTTCACCAAGCAGACCGGCATCACGGTGAACTACACCGTGCTGCCCGAGAACGACGTTCGCGACAAGATCAGCCAGGAGTTTTCCAGCCAGGCCGGTCAGTATGACGTGGCGTCGCTGTCCAATTTCGAGATCCCGATCTACGCCAAAAACGGTTGGCTCGCGCCGATGGACGACTTCATCGCCAAGGACTCGGGGTTCAACCAGGCCGACATCCTCAAGCCGATGGCGGTCTCCCTCACCGGTGCGGACGGGAAGATCTACGGCCAACCGTTCTACGGCGAGTCGTCGTTCCTGATGTACCGCAAGGACGTGCTGCAGTCGAAGGGCATCGCAATGCCCGACAAGCCGACGTGGCAGCAGGTGGCCGACATCGCTGCGAAGCTCGACGGAGCGCAGCCCAACATGAAGGGCATCTGCCTGCGCGGGCAGCCTGGCTGGGGTGAGGTCTTCGCACCGCTGACCACCGTCGTCAACACCTTCGGCGGCACCTGGTTCAACCAGGACTGGACCGCACAGGTCAACGCGCCGGGGTTCAAGGACGCCACCAACTTCTACGTCAACCTCGTTAAGGCACACGGCGAGAGCGGCGCACCTCAGGCGGGCTTCACCGAGTGCCTGAACGCCATGCAGCAGGGCAACGTCGCGATGTGGTATGACGCGACGTCGGCGGCAGGTTCGCTCGAGGCCGACAACTCGCCGGTCAAGGGCAAGGTCGGCTACGTGGCCGCACCGATTGTCAAGACCCAGCAGTCGGGCTGGCTCTACACGTGGGCCTGGGCCATGCAGAAGGCCAGCAAGAAGCAGGACAACGCATGGAAGTTCATCTCGTGGGCCTCAAGCGCAGGGTACGAGCAGCTTGTGGGTCAGCAGGAGGGCTGGGCCAAGGTGCCCGCGGGCAAGCGCGCCTCGACCTACTCCAACCCTGACTACCTGAAGGTCGCCTCGGCGTTCGCCGAGCCGACGAAGAACGCCATCTCGACGGCCGACCCGAACAACCCCGGTGTGCAGCCGCGACCTGCTCCTGGCATCCAGTTCGTCGGCATCCCCGAGTTCCCGGACCTGGGCACGCGGGTCTCGCAGGACATCAGCGCCGCCATAGCCGGGCAGGAGACGGTCGACCAGGCGTTGGACAAGGGCCAGGCGGCTGCCGAGCAAGTAGCTTCGAAGTACAAGAAGTGAGAGGCGGGCTGGCAATGTCATCGGAGACACGGCCGTGAGCACCGCTCTTGAGCCCCAGGCGGGCGCGGGTACCACCGCGCCCGCCTCGGGCGGTGGCAGCGCTATTCGTGTGGCGGGGGACTGGGCGCGGCGCGCCCCGCTCCTCCCCGCGCTGATCTTCATGATCCTCGTGACGCAGTTGCCGTTCGTCTTCACGCTGATCATCTCGTTCATGAACTGGAACGCGTACTACCCCGACCAGATCGGGTTCGGCGGGATCGCCAACTACGCCGCGGTCTTCACCGATCCGGACACGCTGTCGGCGATCTGGACGACGGTCATCTACACGGTTTCGATCGTGCTGCTGAGCCTGCTGATCGGGTTCGGTATCGCGCTGTTGCTCGACCGCGCATTCCCCGGCCGCGGCATCGTGCGCACGCTGATGATCACGCCGTTCCTCGTCGTGCCCGTCGCGGCCTTCCTGGTGTGGAAGCACGCGCTCTACAACCCGAACTACGGCCTGTTCAACGGGCTGCTGCGGTTGTTCTTCGGGCCGAATGCCGTGCAGCCGGACTGGATCTCCGACTGGCCCAAGACGTCGATCGTGGTCTCGCTGGTCTGGGAGTGGACCCCGTTCATGATGTTGATCTTGCTGGCGGGGCTGCAGAGCAAGCCGCTGGACGTCATCGAGGCGGCCAAGATCGACGGCTGCAACGCATGGCAGGTGTTCCGGTACATGACGTTCCCGCACATGCGTCAGTACCTGGAGCTCGCCGCCCTGCTCGGTTCGATCTACATCGTGCAGACCTTCGACTCCGTCTTCACGATCACGTCCGGCGGCTTGGGCACCGCGAACCTCCCGTACATCATCTACACGATCTTCTACAACGCGCACGACTACGGGAAGGCGTCGGCTGCCGGTGTCGTGGTCGTCATCGGGACGATCGCCATCGCGACCTTCGCGCTGCGCACCGTGTCGAGCCTGTTCAAAGAGGAGACGCGATGACCACAACTGCGGAACGGCCTGTGGAGACCAAGCAAGGGGGGTCATCGCAGGAGACCCGCCGCCGGATGTCGGGCATGGCTGTAGGAGTGGCGGCTTGGATCATCGGGCTGCTCTTCGTTGCGCCGGTGTTGTACATGCTGCTGACGTCGCTGCACAGCGAGCCGGACGCGGCGACCAACCCGCCGTCGTTCTTCGCGCCGCTCACGTTGGCCGGCTACGCCAACTTCTTCGGCGCGGCATCCGGAGCGAGCCCCTGGCCCTCTCTGATCAACTCGGCGACGGCGAGCATCCTGTCCACGATCCTCGTGTTGGTGCTGTCCATCCCGGCGGCGTACGCGCTGTCGATCCGGCCGGTGCGCAAGTGGACCGACGTGATGTTCTTCTTCCTGTCCACCAAGATGCTGCCGGTCGTGGCAGGCCTGTTGCCGATCTACCTGATTGCGCAGTTCTCAGGCATGCTCGACAACATCTACACGCTGGTCATCATCTACACCTCGATGAACCTGCCGATCGCGGTCTGGATGATGCGCTCGTTCCTCGCCGAGGTGCCGGTGGAGATGCTCGAGGCAGCCTCGCTGGACGGGGCGAGCCTCCTGCGTACGCTGCGCTCGGTCGTCGTACCGGTCATCGCGCCCGGCATCGCGGCGACCTCGCTGATCTGCTTCATCTTCAGCTGGAACGAGCTGCTGTTCGCGCGGGTCCTCACCGCGACGGTCGCCCAGACCGCACCGGTGTACCTGACCGGCTTCGTCACGAGCCAGGGCCTGTTCCTGGCCAAGGTGTGCGCCGCCTCCGTCGTGGTGTCGTTCCCGGTGATCGTGGCCGGGTTCGCGGCGCAGGACAAGTTGGTGCAGGGCCTGTCGCTGGGGGCGGTCAAGTAATGACGCCACTGAACACGGCGTCGCTGTCCTCGCTCGACCCGGCCGTGGCCGTGCCGCAGTACGACCGCGGGGCGGTCACCGCCGGGATCGTGCACATCGGCGTGGGTGCGTTCCACCGCGCTCACCAAGCCCTGTACCTCGATCGGCTGATGAACGCGGGTGAGGCGCTGGACTGGGGGATCTGCGGAGTCGGTGTGCTGCCGAGTGACCGGCGGATGCGCGACGCTCTGATGGCTCAGGACTGTCTCTACACACTGGTGGAGAAGAGCCCGGATGGCTCGCAGAGCGCCCGCGTCGTCGGCTCGATCGTGGACTACCTCTTCGCCCCCGACGATCCGGAGGCGGTGATCGAGAAGATGGCGGGCGAAGACATCCGGATCGTCTCGCTCACCGTCACCGAAGGCGGCTACAACATCAACGCCGTCACGGGGGAGTTCCAGGCCGACGATCCCGGCGTCGTGCACGACCTCGAGCCGGGTGCGGCGCCGACAACGACCTTCGGCCTCGTCACCGAGGCCCTGGCCCGCCGTCGGCAGCGCGGCGTGCCGCCGTTCACCGTCCTGTCCTGCGACAACATCGAGGGCAACGGGGACGTCGCCCGCCGCAGCTTCTCTGCCTTCGCGCACCTGCGTGACGAGAAGCTCGGCGAGTGGGTCGAGCGGGAGGTCCGGTTTCCCAACTGCATGGTCGACCGGATCACCCCGGTCACCACGGACGGCGACCGCGCCGCGCTGGCGGAGCGGTTCGGGATCGAGGACCACTGGCCGGTGGTGTGTGAGCCGTTCATCCAGTGGGTGCTCGAGGACAGCTTCGGCATCGGCCGTCCGCGGTACGAAGATGCGGGCGTGCAGGTCGTCGACGACGTCCAGCCGTACGAGCTGATGAAGCTGCGGCTGCTCAACGCCAGTCACCAGGCGCTGTGCTACCTCGGCTACCTCGGCGGGGACCGGATGGTGCACGAGGTCTGCCAGAATCCGCTGTACGCCGATTTCCTCCTCGGCTACATGGACCGGGAGGCGACGCCGACGCTGCAGCCGGTGCCGGGCATCGACCTGTTCGCCTACAAGCGGGAGCTGATAGCCCGGTTCTCCAACGCACACGTCGCGGACACGTTGGCCCGGCTGTGCGCGGAGAGCTCCGACCGGATCCCCAAGTGGCTGCTGCCGGTGATCCGGCAGAACCTGAAGGACGACGGGGAGATCGATCACGCGGTGGCCGTCGTCGCCGCCTGGGCGCGCTACGCCGAGGGGGTCGACGAGCAGGGGGAGCCCATCGAGGTGGTCGACCGGCTCAAGGACACGCTGATGGCGAACGCCCGCCGTCAGCGGGAGGACCCGCTCGCCTTCGTCCGCAACCGGCAGCTGTTCGGTGACCTGATCGACGAAGAGCGGTTCACCTCGACCTACCAGCACTACCTCGCGTCGCTGCACGAGGACGGCGCCCGGGCGACGGTGGAAAAGGTCGTGCGCGGTTAACGTCGTTCGGGCAGCTGTTTCCGCGCACGACCCGGAGGTGTGACATGAAGGCCGCGATCATCGATGTGGGCCGGGTGAGCGTCGAGTCGATCACGGACCCGACCCCCGGACCGCGGGAGGTCGTCGTCAAGGTGGCCGCGTGCGGCATCTGCGGCACCGACCTGCACATCGCCGACGGCGAGTTCGCACCGACGCTGCCGGTGACGCCGGGGCACGAGTTCGCGGGGGAGGTGGTCGCGGTCGGCGTGGCGGTCGACCCGGCCGTGGACGGGGTGCGGGTCGGCGACCAGGTGGCCGTCGACCCCTCCCTCTACTGCGGCGAGTGCTACTTCTGCCGTCGCGGCCGCGGGAACATGTGCGAGCGGTGGGCGGCCATCGGGGTCACGGCCACGGGCGGCGCCGCCGAGTTCGTGGCGGCGCCGGTGGCCAACTGCGTGGTGCTGCCCGACCACGTCCGGCCGGTCGACGCGGCGTTGATCGAGCCGCTGTCGTGCGCGGTGCACGGCTTCGACGTGCTCGCCCCTTCGCTGGGCGATCACTACCTCATCTACGGCGCGGGGACGATGGGCCTGATGATGATGGAGCTGGCCAAACGGGCGGGGGCGGCCAGTGTCAGCATGGTCGACCTCAACCCGACCCGGCTGGAGACGGCGAAGGAACTGGGCTGTTCGGCCGCGGTGGGGTCGGCTGAAGAGCTCTCCCAGCCGCGGGGGTGGGACAACGTGATCGACTGTACGGGCGTCGTCGCCGCCATCGAGGACGGACTGAAGCGGGTCATCCGCGGCGGCACGTTCCAGCAGTTCGGGGTGGCCAACGAGGACGCGACGGCGCGCTTCTCGCCGTTCACGGTCTACAACCAGGAGATCCGCATCATCGGGTCGATGGCGGTGCTGCACAGCTTCGAACGCGCGGCCCAGCTGTTGGCCGAGGGCGTGCTGCGGCCCGACGTGCTGATCTCCGACCGCAAGCCGCTCGCCGACTACCCGGCCGCGCTGGAGCAGTTCCGGGCCGGGGTGGGCCGCAAGATCCAGGTCCACCCCTGAAGGTGAGTCGTGCAGCCGGGCACGGTGAGTCGGGCGTCTCGACACGGCTCGGCGGCGCTCAGGCGTAGCGGCTCGCGGCCACCCCGGCGGCGTAGGAGATCCGGGAGGCGTCGGAGGACTGGATGCGCCAGTCCGCCTCCTTGTCGTGGTTGAACCAGGTGAACGCGCGGATCTCGGGCCGCGCCGCGAGCCGGGCGAAGAAGTCGGAGATCCATGCGGCCTTGTTGCCGCCCTGCTCGGCCGAGCCCACTTCGCTGATCATCAACGGCTTCGCCGACAGCGCTTTCACCTGGGCGATCGACGGACCGAAGACCTGTTCGAAGCTCTGCCATCCGGCAGGCGTCGTGGTGCCGAAGTTGTAGCCGTCGAGCGCGGTCCAGTCGACGTAGGCGTCGCCGGGGTAGAGCCGGGAGAGCGGCACCGAGCCGCCGTACGCCACGTTGGCCGACCAGACCCAGGTCACGTTGGCCACGCGCGCGCCGCGAAACACGTTCACGACGTGCCGGTAGGCGGCAACGTACTGGCCTGCGGCGTTGCCGTTGACCCCCTCGGCCCACGGGTACCAGTTGCCGTTCATCTCGTGCGCGAACCGCAGCATGACCGGCTTGCCCCACGCCTTGATCTCCGCCGCCCAGCGCTTGAGCAGCGCGTCGTGGCTGCCGCCCGTGATGGCCGACAGCCGGTAGGCGGGCTGGTCGACCCCCTTCGCGTAGTCCCACGGCTCCCACGTGAGCATGGGCGTGGCGCCGCGGCCGACGACGAGGTCGGCGAAGTCGGTCGGGAAGTCGGGCGTGTGCGCCCAGTCCCGGTAGTCCATGACCAC
>DASWUV010000054.1:0-3621 GCA_036401495.1 Pseudonocardia sp.
GGGTCCCGGCTGTTCATGTGGTTCTTCGTCTTCGTCTATCTGCTGATCTTCGTTCAGCTGATCGTGTCGCTGTTGCAGACCTGATCACCGGTTCTGTCGGTGCCCCGGCCTACCCTTGCCACAGACACCGAGGGAGGTGAGCCACCATCAGCACAGCCGTGCCGCCGCCGTCCGCGCCCACCGCCCATCGTGTGCGCGCGGTGCTCGCCATCCCCGCGTTCCGTCGTCTCTGGCTGGTCACGTCCATCGCGGGTGTGTGCGACTGGATGAGCCTGCTCGCCCTCTCCGCGCTGGCCACTCAGCTGACCAGCGGATATCAGGCGCAGAGCTTCGCGCTCGGCGGCGTCGTGGCGACCAAGCTGCTCCCGCCGCTGCTGCTGGGTCCGGTCGCCGGTGCGCTGGCCGACAAGTTCGACCGCCGCCGCGTGATGGTCATCTGCGATCTGCTGCGTTGTGCGTTGTTCGTGTCGATCCCGCTCGTCGGCACGATCTGGTGGCTGCTCGCGGCCACCTTGTTGATCGAGATGTGCGCCCTGTTCTGGATACCGGCCAAGGACGCAGCGGTGCCCAACCTGCTGCGCAGGCCCGACCAGGTGGAGACGGCCAACCAGCTCGCCCTCGTCATGACCTACGGCGTGTCGGTGATCAGTGCGTCGGGGCTGTTCGCGCTGCTCTCGCGCGGCGGGGCGATCCTCGGGGCCTCCGCGCTCGACACCGTCTACGTCGCCGTCCTGCTCTCCGGCGCGGCCTACCTGGTCATCGCGCTCACGGTGCTCCTGCGGATTCCGGAGATCTCCGGGCATTCCGAAGAGCACCGCGCCGTGCCGGGTGTACTCGCCCTGATCAAGGACGGTGCCGCGTTCGTCGTGCGCACACCGCTCGTGCGCGGGCTGGTCGTCGGCATCATCGGCGCATTCGCTGCGGGCGGCATCGTCATCGGCTCGGCCACGCTGTACGCCCAGAGCCTCGGCGGCGGCAACGCGGCCTACGGTGTCCTCTTCGCGTCGGTCTTCATCGGGCTGGCCATCGGGATGGGCGCAGCGCCGCGTTTCGCCCGCCGAATCCCGCACAACCGGCTGTTCGGGGCGGGCATCGTCGCGGCGGGCTTCGCTCTCGTGCTGGTGTCGCTCGCCCCGCATCTCTTCCTCGCGATCGCGGCCGTGATGCTGGTCGGCGCGTTCGCAGGCATCGCGTTCCTGACCGGGCTCACGATCATCGGCTCGCAGGTGGCCGACGAGATCCGCGGTCGGGTCAACGCGTTCGTGCAGACCATCGTCCGGCTGACGCTGCTCGGCTCGCTCTCGGTCGTCCCGGTGATCGTCGGGCTGGTGGCCATCCGCAACGTCGGCCCGTTCACGATCGACGGCACGCGGGTTGTGATGTTCGCGGGCGGGTTGGTCGCGGCCGCCGTCGGCTCGATCGCCTACCGGCTGATGGACGACCGGCGCACCGCGCCGATGCTGCCCGATCTCCTCGCCGCCCTGCGTCGCGGTGAGCCGAGGGAGGGCAGCGGAGTGCTGGTCGCGGTGGAGGGGACCGACGCCGAGCAGGCCGCTGCGCAGGCCGCGCGGCTGGCGGTGCGGCTGCGCGCGGCGGGCCACACGGTCGTCGAGCTCGAAGGTGGGGCGGCAGACCGCGAGCGGTGGTCGGCGGCCCTGCGGCAGGCGTCGCTGTCCGGCCAGCGGGCGCGTGCCCTGACCGCGGCCGCGATCCTCGCCGACCAGGTGGAGCGGCTTGTTCGCCCCGCGCTCGCCGGGGGCGCGCTCGTCGTCGCCGCTCGGTTCCTCGCTGTGCCGCTCGCCCAGTTCGGGATGGCCACCGACGGGTTGGATCCCGGCGAACTGGAGAATCTCGCGGTCTGGGCCACCGGACGCCTGCGGCCGGACGTCTCGGTGCTGCTTGACCGCGCGCCGGAAGGCGCGGTCGCGCCGGTTTCGGGGCTTGCGGGCGAGGAGCATGTGCGGGTCCGTCGGCTGTTGACCCACATGGCCGCCGCCGAGCCACACCGGTACGTCGTCGTCGACGCCGACGGCTCACCGGATGCGGTGGCCGAGCGCGTCGCCGCAGGACTTGGCTCGCTGCTGCCGCCGCGCGCCGCCGCTCCGGACGAGCAGGCGTCCGGAGCGCTCGACGAGCGCCGTCCCGACGCCGAGGTCGTGGGTCGGGAAGCGCCGGAGGCGACGCCGTGACTCGCCCCGCTGCCGTCTGGTCTCCTCCCGCAGGAGGAGGGCCGACGTGAGTGTCTGGGACGAGGTCGTCGGCCAGCCCGCGGCGGTCACCGAGCTGCGGAGGGCGGCGGAGAACCCGGCGTCGATGACCCATGCGTGGCTGTTCACGGGGCCGCCCGGCTCTGGACGGTCGGTCGCGGCGAGGGCGTTCGCGGCGGCGCTGCAGTGCCCGCGGCACGGCTGCGGCGAGTGCGTGGCGTGCCACACCGTCATGGCGGGCACGCACGCCGACGTGCGCGAGATCGTGCCGGAGGGCTTGTCGATCTCGGTGAAGTCGATGCGCACGCTCGTGCAGTCGGCGGCTCGCCGTCCGGCGATGGGCCAGTACCAGGTGCTGATCGTCACCGACGCCGACCGGCTCACCGAGAACGCCGCCAACGCGCTGCTCAAGTTCATCGAGGAGCCGCCGGACCAGACGATCTTCCTTCTGTGCGCGCCCTCCGATCACCCCGACGACGTCGCCGTCACCATCCGGTCGCGGTGCAGGCCCGTGCGCCTGCGCACGCCGACGGCCGAGGCGATCGCCGATGTATTGGTGCGCCGCGACGGCGTCGAACCTGCGCAGGCGGCCTGGGCGGCGTCGGTGTCGGGCGGACACGTCGGGCGTGCGCGGCGGTTGGCTCGTGATCCCGAGGCCCGTGGCCACCGCAACACCGTCCTGGACCTGCCTCTTCGGCTGCGCGGCATCGGCGACGCGTTTGCGTTCGCGGGGGACGTCGTGCGGTCGGCGCGGGAGGAGGCGACCGAGCTGTCCGAGGTCCGCGACGCCGCTGAACGTGACGACTTGGCCATCGCGATGGGGGCGGGTGGGGTCGGCAAGGGCGTCGCGGCGGCGGCCCGCGGAGCAAAGGCGGCCGAACGGGAGCTGGAGAAGGTGCAGCGCTCCCGCAACACCCGCACCCAGCGCGACGCGATCGACCGCGCACTCGTCGACCTCGCGGGCTTCTACCGCGACGCGCTCGTCACCGCCACCGGCGCCCACGTCCCCCTCACCCACCCCGACCGCGAGTCCGACGTCCGTCAGGCGGCCGCCGAGTGGGAACCGGAGTCGGTGCTGCGCAGGCTGGAGGCCGTTCTGGCCTGCCGTACCGCGATGGACCAGAACGTCAAGCCCGACATCGCCGTGGAGGCGATGATGACGGTCCTGCACCGCGGCTGAGCGCCCGGGGTGACCGCCGAAGCCGCGCGGCCCGGCGGCTACACTGACGCTCGCACAACGCCGCCTTAGCTCAGTCGGTTAGAGCGACGCACTCGTAATGCGTAGGTCATCGGTTCGATTCCGATAGGCGGCTCCCCAGTGTTTATCAAGACACCGGAGTGACCCGGGCCTTCTTAGGGTCCGGGTGTCTGGATTGTCAGCCTGGCGAAACACGGACAAAAGCAGAATCACGAA
>DASWUV010000055.1:0-13963 GCA_036401495.1 Pseudonocardia sp.
CTCTCGGCCACCGACGACCAGCGGCTGGCCAGGGTGCTGTCGGCCTGGTCGATCAGCAGCAACATCAGCATCGCGGGCCTCACCGCGCTGTGGGGGCTTCTCGCCACCGTCACCGACCCGCGTTTCGCGATCGCCGCCGCGGGTGTCCTTCTGCTCGCCACACCGTTCCTGCTGCGCCGCGCGGACTTCGCGACGACGCGCGTGGCGGGCGCTATGAGCGGTCCGGACCGAACGTGATGGCCAAGAGGCGGTCGATGAGCTCCTTGTCGTCGGGCGCCTGCTGACTGGCCCAGGCGATGGCGTTGACGAGCCGCAGGACGTCGCGCACATTGCTGTCCGACGGGAAGGTGCCCGCCGTCTGCGCGCGGGCCAGTAGCTCGGAAGCGGTCGCGAGGATGGCTTCGTGGCAGTCCGCGAAGGGGTTGCGGTCGCCCGGGAGGAGATCGACCGCCAGCTCCGTGGCCAGCAGGCCGTTCATCGTCGAGGCGTGCGCCGCGAACTCCCGCAGCCACTGCCGCAGGCCCACGTCCGGGTCGTCGTGCGTCAGTAGGTCCCGACCGCGCGCACACAACGCGTCGACGTTGCCGCGGACGATCGCGACCAGGAGCGCCTGCAGCGTCGGAAAGTGCCGGTAGAGCGTTCCCGAGCCGACCCCGGCGCGTTTGGCGACCTCGTTGAGCGACGCACGCTCACCGCGTTCGGTGAACACCGCCTTGGCCGCGACCAGCAGCTTCTGGCGGTTCTCGGCGGCGTCGGCCCGCATGCGCCGCGGCGCCCGAGGCGGCTCGTCGGACACTCGACATCCCTCGCTTGCTTTCCGGAGAGCTTCCCCGCTACGTTAGCACCGGCTTAACCGGGGAACTTCCCCGGAAAAGTTGCACGTCGTCGACATGGACAGGGGGACCTGGATGGACATCAGCGTCTACATCGGGGAAGTCGCCGAGCACACCACGCTCGACGACACCATCGGCGCGGCGAGCTGGGCCGCGAACGCCGGGCTCAGCAGGGTCTGGACGGCGCAGGCGCTCAACTGGGACAGCCTCACTCAACTCGCGCTCATTGGTACCGCGGTGCCCGACATCGGACTCGGCAGCGGCGTCATCCCCATCCCGCAGCATCATCCCCTCCTACTGGCCGGTCAGGCGCTCACCGTGCAGGCGGCGGTCGGTGGGCGGCTCACCCTCGGCATCGGCGCCGGCGTGGGCAGCATGGTCGAGGCACGGTTCGGTCTGCCGCGCGACCGCCCCGCCGCGCGGATGCGGGAGTACCTCGCCGTGCTGCAGCCGCTGCTGCGCGGCGAGGCGGTCGATCACCACGGCGAGACGCTCACCGCCGTCGGCTCGGTCAAGATTCCCGACGCGCAGCCACCACGGGTGCTGATCGCGGCCCTGGGCCCCGCGATGCTGAAGATCGCAGGCGAGCAGGCCGAGGGGACCGTGACGTGGATGACCGGGCCGCGCACGCTCGCCGGGCACATCGTGCCCACGCTCACCCGGGCGGCTGAGGCCGCGGGCAGGCCACGTCCCCAGGTCGTCGCCGGGATCTTCGCCTGCCTGACCAACGACGAGGACGCCGCCCGCGAGCGCATCGGCGCCGATTTCCGGCTCGCGGGCCGGGTGCCGGAGTACCGGGCCGTACTGGATCGGGAAGGCGTAGCCGGGGCGCAGGACGTCGCCGCGGTCGGCGACGAGGCGGCGGTCGCGCGGCAGCTCACCGCCTTGGCCGACGCCGGGGTCACCGAAGCCGCGGTTGCGGCCATCGGCACACCTGCGGAGAAGACGCGCACGTTGGCCTTCCTGGCCGACCTGGCGCCCGGCCGAGGCCGAGCAGCGCTGTCCGCGCAGGACCGGCTGGCGATCCACGAGCTCATCGCCCTGCACGGACACCTTGCCGACGACCGCAACGACGGCGGACTGAGCCGCCTGCTCACCCCGGAAGCCGTCTACGACATCCGGTCCTACGGTCTGGGCAACGTGGTGGGTCTGCCCGCCATCCAGGTCCTCTTCCGAGACCGACCCGGCAACCAGCCCGTCGGTCACCACGTCAGCAACGTCCTGGTCGACCAACGCCCCGACGGCACGGTCGCGGTCCGCTCGAAGGGCCTGGCCGTCATGGCGGACGGCACGGCCAGCACGTGCACCTACGACGACGTCGTGGTCAGGACCGGCGACGGCTGGAGAATCGCCCGGCGACAGGTGCGCCCGGCCAGAACCGACTGAACACGTCACAACCTCTGCCCATCAGCAATAGCGTCGATTAGTTGACGCAACCGTCGAACCGACGTAGTCTCGACGCCGTGACGGCTGGTGTCGAACGAGTTCGTTCTCGAGGGTGCGTGACTTCGGCGGTGGATTGCGCGTGAACGTGACGATCAAGGATGAGTGGTCTCCGCCCTTCCCCGAGGACCGCGCGGCCGGCTATCTGCGCGACGGGATCTGGAGTGGCGAGACGCTGGGCGACGCCCTGCGCGCCAGCGCTTCTGCGCACGCGGACCGCACCGCGTTGGTGACGGTCGAGGCCCGCTACACCTATCGCGAGCTCGACGAGCTCTCAGAGAGCTTCGCGGCGGGCCTGCTCGCGCTGACGCCGCTGCAGCCAGGCGACCGGGTCATGTTCCAGATGGGCAACACGGCCGAGACCGTCGTCGCCTACTACGGGGCGATCAAGGCAGGGATCGTGCCGGTGTGCACGCTCCCGCAGCACGGCGAGCGGGAGATCGCGCAGCTGGCCCGGCACGTCGGCGCCCGCGGTCACCTCGTGCAGGACGACTTCCGCGACCACGCGTTGACGAAGATGGCCGCACGGCTGCAGGCGACGGTCGAAGACCTCGACACCGTGGTCGTGGCGCGCGGCCCTGCCCCCGCGGGAGCGTTCGGGCTCGACGCCGTACTCACAGCGGGTCGGGAGGCCGAGTCGCGCGCACGGCTGGCGCAGGTCGAGATCGACCCAGCCGGGCTGGTCGTGTTCCAGCTCTCGGGCGGCACCACCGGGCTGCCGAAGGTCGCTCCGCGCCGCCACCACGAGTACCTCTACAACTCGCGGGCGTGGGCGCGGACGGTCGAGCTCGATCCCTCGTCGGTCGTGCTGCATCCGCTGCCGATCATGCACAACGCGGGCACGTCGGCGGCACTGCAGCCCGCGCACCTCTCCGGCGCGACGTGTGTCGTCGCGCCCGATGCGGCGCCCGCGACGGTCCTGCAGCTGATCGCTCAAGAGCACGCGACCGTCCTGCCGGTGGTGCCGCCCGCGGTCGCGATCCGACTGCTGGAACACCCCGCGGCGGCCACCACCGACCTGCGCTCGATCCGGCGGTTCTGCCTCGGCGGGCAGAAGCCCTCCAGCGAACTGCTGGAGCGCCTGGAGACCGAGCTGGGGATCCCGACGCAGCAGATGTTCGGGATGGCGGAGGGACTGTTCCTCTTCACGCCGCCGGACGCACCGGAGTGGGTGCGCCGCACCACGGTGGGGACCCGGATCTGCCCGGCGGACGAGGTCCGCGTGCTCGACCCCACCGGCGAGGACGAGGTCGCCGACGGTGAGGTGGGCGAACTGGCGTGCCGCGGGCCGTACACGATCAACGGCTACTACCGCGCCGACCAGCACAACGCCGTCGCGTTCACCGCCGAAGGGTTCTACCGCACCGGTGACCTCGGCACCCGCCACATCGTCGACGGCCGCGACTACTACTCGATCGACGGCCGGATCAAGGACGTGATCAACCGGGGCGCGGAGAAGATCCACGCCGACGAGGTCGAGGAGCTGCTGGTCCGCCTGCCCGGCGTGGCGAACGCCGCCGTTGTGGCGATGCCCGACCCGGTGCTCGGAGAACGGATCTGCGCCTACCTGATTCCCGCCGAGGACGCGGGCGAGCTGAACCTGGTGACGGTGACGGAGTTCCTGCTCGGCCGTGGCCTGGCCAAGTTCAAGCTGCCGGAGCGGATCGAGGTCGTCGAGACGTTCCCGCTGACCAATGTCGGCAAGGTGTCCAAGAAGGACCTGCGCGCCGACGTCGAGGCCAAGTTGAGGAAGGCGAGCGTGTCCGCATGAAGCTCGACAGTGTGGCGGTACTCGGTGGCGGCCCCGGCGGGCTGTACGCCGCGCGTCTGCTCAAGTTGGCGCACCCGCGCGCGAACGTGGCGGTCTACGAGCAGAGCCCACCCGAGGCGACGTTCGGTTTCGGCGTCGCACTCGCCGGGCGCACCCAGCGCAACCTCGACGCCGCCGACCCCGTCACCCAGGCCGACATCCTCGCCGCCGGGCTGCCGCACGACATGCAGATGCTGGTCGACGGCCGAGGCGCCAGGGTGCACAACAGCGCGCTGATCGGAATCGCCCGTACCGAGCTGTTGGCCGTCCTGCGCCGGCACGCCGACGCGGCAGGCGTCGAGCTGCACTACGGCGACCGCGCGCGACTCGCCGACCTGTCGGCCGATCTCGTGGTCGTGGCGGACGGGGTCAGCAGCCAGACGCGCGCCGACCTCGCCGAGGAGCTCGGCGCCACCGTCGAGACCGCGGGGTGTCTCTACCTGTGGGCAGGCGCCGACTTCGCGCTCGACACGGCGATCTTCGCGCCCGTCACCACCGAGCACGGCACGTTCGTCACCCACGCCTATCCCTACGCGGCCGACCGCAGCACGTTCCTGATCGAGACCGACGAGGCGACGTGGCGGGGCGCCGGGTTCGACGCCAGCACCGACAACACCCCCGTCGACCAGTCCGACACCGCCGCGTTGGCCTACCTGCAGGACGCGTTCGCCGAGCACCTCGACGGCCACCGTCTCATCGGCAACCGCACCCGCTGGACGCGCTTCCGCACGGTGCACTGCGACCGGTGGACCCGCGGCAACGTCGTCCTGATCGGCGACGCCGCGCACACCGCGCACTACTCGGTGGGCTCGGGCACGAAGCTCGCGATGGAAGACGCGATCGCGCTCTGCGACGCGGTCACCGCCGCCGACGACCTCTCGACCGCGCTGGCGTCGTACGAACAGGCCCGCCGTCCGCAGGTCGAGCGGCTGCAGGAGCTCGCCCGCCGCAGTCGGCTCTGGTGGGATTCCTTCCCCCGTCGCCTGCACCTGCCGGTCGACCAGTTGATGGTCGCCTACATGACCCGCACCGGAAACGTCGGCCTGCAGCGCCTCGCCGACTCGAACCCGGAGATCGTGACGGGCGCGCTGGCGCAGCTCAGCCACACCGCCCCCGCCGACATCCCGACCGATGACGTCGTCGCGTGGTCACTCGCCCAGCCGCTCCGCCGCGGCGAGCACACGTCGGCCTGCCGGACGTTGAGCCCCGAACAGCGGGATGCGCTCACGGCCCCGGCCGAACCGGGCCCACCGCCGAGTGCGGGCACGCTTGCACTGGCCGAGGTCGACCTGGCCGATCCCTGGGGCTGTGCGGCCGACGCGCTGGTCAAGCAACTCCTCGACCTCGCCGGGTCCGGGTGGGCCGGATTCTGGCTCACCGGCCCACCCGACCGCGCCGCCGTGCTGACCCGCCTCGCCGTGGGCGAACGACTGCGCACGGACACCGGCGCCGTCGTCGCCGTCGACGGGCCCGCGCCCTACCTCGACGACCTCGCCGCGGGAATCGTCTCCGGCCGGGCGGACCTGGTCTGCCTCGTTCCGGTCACGGCAGCCTGAGAACCCGGCGGGCCTTCCAGCTTCGACGCAGGGTCGCGGGCAGGACCCGGCCGAACACCTCACCCGCGAAATGTCCGCCCGCGAGGATGGTGTGCGGATCCTCCAGCTCCTTGAGCAGCTGTTCGCGGGTACGCACGCCCTGCGCCCCGTCGACGTCGAAGCGGAACGACCACGCGCTCTGCTCGACCTGGACCTGGCAGTGCATCACGTCGCCCAGGATCACCAGCCGCTCGTCGCTCACCCCGGTCGGGTCGGTCACCACGAGGCTGCTGTGGCCGGGGGTGTGCCCGGGGGTGGCCAGCAGTCGGACGCCGGGTGCGAGTTCCTCGCCGTCGCCCGCGAACTCGAGACGGGCGGCCAGGGGTTCCTGGACGGCGGTCGGCGACGGGCCGATGAGCTCGTCGGTGCCTCGCCAGTACTCCCACTCGGCCTCCGCCACGACGTGCCGGGCGCCGTCGAACGTCAACCCGCTGACCCGTCCGCCGGGCTCGACGCCGGGTGCGGGGGCGACGTTGCTGGTCCACCCGACGTGGTCGTGGTGCAGGTGGGTGAAGAAGACCGTGTCGACCTGGCTCGGCGTCAGCCCCTCGGCGCCCAAGCTCTCGAGGAGCTGCCCTCCGCGGAAGCTCGCGAGGTCGGGGACGCTGAAGTCGACCGCACCCAGACCGAGGTCGACCAGGATCGTGCGCCCGGGAGCCTGGATGAGAAAAGAGCCGATGCTGACCGGGAAGCGACCGTCGGGCGCGAGGTAGGTGAAGTGCGCGTCCCATCCGTCCGGGCCGCTTGCGGGAAACAGCACCCGCGGATCCAGCCACGCGCCACCGTCCGGCACGAACGTCACGCGCGTGTCACCGATGCTGATCCGGCTACGCGATGCAGGTGCAACCACCGATACCCCTCCTCGACTCGAACCTGTCCACTGCTGCCCACTAGACCGTCGCCGGAGCGTTGCGGTAAAGGTCCGATTCGGACATGCTGGTGTCCTGTGTGGTCCGAACTCGTTGAGCTGCGCGACCTCGCGTTGATCGTGGCCGTTGCCGAGGGCGGAACGATCGCCCACGCCAGTGCGCGCCTCGGGGTCAGCGCCAGCCCGCTCAGCAGGCAGGTGAAGAGGATCGAACGCCAGACGGGCCTGGTGCTCTTCGAACGCCGCGCCCAACGCCTGCACCTCACGGCCGCGGGGAGGCGCTTCGTTGCCGAGGCCGACACCGTCCTCGCCGCCGCGGAGCGGCTCGCGGAGACCGTGCGCGCCGAGACGGGGCAGAACCCCAGCCGCCTCGCCGTCGGTTGCGTCGACGCCGCCCTGCACGCGGGCCTGGTCACCCGCGGGGTGAAGGCGACCACCCGGAGGTTTCCGTCCATCGCCACCCAGGTCGTGCTGGAACGCAGTGCCGAACAGATCAGCCTGCTCCGCCGGGGCGAGATCGACGTGGCGCTGGTCCACACCGCGCCCGTGGACGACCGCATGCTCGACCACACCCTCGTCCTCGACGACCGTCTCGTCCTGCTCGCGCCTGCGTCGTCAGCGCCTGCTCGGCAGGCCGAGTCGGTGCAGCCCGCCGCCCTCGACGGCCTGCCCTGGATCATCGACGCGCAGGCGGGGGCCACGGCCAGCGTGGAACGCTTCCTGACCCAGGCCAGGGCGCTCGGCTTCACGCCGGACATCCGCTACCAGGTTGCCGACCTCGGCGCGCGCGTC
The DNA here is from genome assembly GCA_036401495.1 of Pseudonocardia sp. GTDB lineage: Bacteria > Actinomycetota > Actinomycetes > Mycobacteriales > Pseudonocardiaceae > Pseudonocardia. The sequence goes on from DASWUV010000055.1 coordinate 7,342, forward strand.
GCACTCGTCGCTGCAGGGCTCGGTTATGCGCTGCTGCCGAGGACGTCCGTCGCGACCCTGGTGACCGACCCGCGTGAGGTCGCGGTCCTCCCCCTCCCCTGGCTCGGTCTCACCCTCCAGATCCACGCGGTGACCCTTCGCCGCATGTCCCGGGCCGCCGCGGAATTCGTCGGCGCGTTCACCGGGCGGCAAGGGTGAACGACGCGCGGTAGGCGCTGGGGCTCAAACCGGTGCGTCGCACGACGTGCAGGCGCAGCGAGTCGACACTGCCGATGCCGCTCCGCCGGGCGATCTGGACGAGCGGTAGGTCCGTGGCCTCCAGCAGTTCACGGGCGCGCTCGACCCGCTGGTGCAACAGCCACTGCAGCGGGCTCAGGCCCGTCTCCGCGCGGAAGCGTCGCGTGAGCGTGCGGACGCTCAGGCGGGCGTGCCGGGCCAGTTCGCTGAGCGTGACCGTCTCGTGCAGCCGCTCCAGCGCCCACGCCCTGGTCTGGGCCAGTGACGTGGCGGTCGGCTCGGGGAGTGGGGAGTCGATGAACTGGGTCTGGCCGCCGGGGCGGACCGGGGCCACGACGGCCAGCCGCGCAACACCGTTCGCGACCGCCGCGCCATGGTCGGCTCGGATGAGGTGCAGACACATGTCGATCCCCGCGGCGAGCCCCGCGGAGGTCACGACGCCGTCCTCGACGAACAGCACGTCCGGCTGCACCACCGCGGCGGGGAAGCGGTCGGCGAGCTCGGCGGAGTAGCGCCAGTGGGTCGTGACGCGCCGCCCGTCGAGCAAGCCTGCCTGGGCGAGCACGAAGGCGCCTGTGCAGATCGAGCCGACACGCGCTCCCCGCGCCGCCGCCCGCCGCAGCGCGTCCAGCACGAGCGCGGGACATCGCTCGCGCGCCCCGGTGCCGCTGACGATGACGGTGTCGGCGTCGTCGAGGCAGCTGAGCGGGTGCGACACGAACACGTCGAGGCCGCCGGTGCTGACGACACGCCCCGGCTCGTCGGTGCAGGTCAGCACCTCGTAGGCGGGCCGCCCGTCCACCTCGACGCCGCCGAAGATCAGGTCCGGGATGGACAGCTCGAACGTGCCGACCGGCGGCACCGCGACGACCGCGATCCGACGCATGGCCAGAACCTCCGGATACGTGGCTTTCGGGCCACTATCGCACATCCTCGCCTCCGTCCACGCTGGATTCCTCCCCCCTCGCTGAAGGAGAACCAGATGCCGCTCTCTGTCGTGGTCGGTGCCGGTGGAACCGGCACCAGGACCGCCTTGCTGCTCGCCGAACAGGATCACGACGTATGCCTGATCACCCGCAGCGGAAGCGGTCCTGACCACCCCCGCATCGCGCGGATCGCGGCCGATGCCACCGACAGCCGTCGACTGACGGAGCTGACGAGCGGCGCGCGCACGCTCTTCAACTGCGCCGCGCCGCCCTACCATCGCTGGCCACAGGAGTTCCCGCCGTTGGCGCAGTCACTGCTGACCGCCGCGGAGCGGTCGGGGGCGGGCTACGTGATGCTCGGCAACCTGTACGGATACGGGCCGGTGGATGCGCCGATGACCGAGGACATGCCGCTCGCGCCGTCGAGTGTGAAGGGCCGCGTCCGGGCGCGAATCTGGGACGACGCCCTCGCCGCGCAACGCGACAGTCGGGTGCGCGTCACCGAAGTGCGATCCAGCGACTTCGTGGGCCGGGGCGCCGTCTCGGTCTTCACGCTCACGGTGGCGCCGAAGGTGCTCGCGGGCAAGCGCGCGATGGTGCCCGCGGACCTCGACGCCCCGCACAGTTGGACCGGCACCGGCGACGTGGCCCGCGCCCTCGTCGCAGCGAGCGAGGACGACCGAGCATGGGGTCGGGTGTGGCACGTGCCGACCAACCCGGCGGTGTCCGTGCGCGAGCTGGCGCGCCGCCTCGCGGCCCTCGCGGGCGTAGGGCCGGTCAGGCTGAGCGTGATGCCGCTGTGGATGCTGAGGGCGGCGGGTCTGCGCTCCCCCATGATCCGCGAGCTGCCCGAGATGCAGTACCAGGTCCGGCGCCCGTTCGTCCTCGACTCCTCGCTGACGGAACAGACCTTCGACCTGAAGCCGACCCCCCTCGACGACATCCTGCGCGAGCACCTGGACGAGGCGGTCACCGCGGCGGGATGATCTTGCGGGCGCGCATGTCGTCGAAGATGCGGGTGAACATCTCCGCGGTGTCGACGAAGCGGTGGAAGCCGTCCCGGCGGGCCTTGGAGCCGTCGGCGATGAGGTCGTAGTCCCAGGAGAACACCCCGTCGCCGAATCCCCACGACGAGACGTCGCGGTACGGCGTCGGCGCGAGCCCGTGCTCGGCGACGATCTCCTCCCACACCGGCTCCTTGTCGCCCATCACGGTGGCGAGGCTGATCGGCAGGCCGGGCGCGACGGGCAGCTCGAAGTAGTCGGCGAGCCTGGGCCACATCTCCTCCCAGCGGAACAGGTCGCCGTTGTTGATGTTGTATGCCTGGTTGGCGGCACGCGGATCGGTTGCCGCCCAGACCATGGCTTCGGCGAGCAGGCCCGCGTCGGTCATCTCGATCAGCGAGCGATAGGCGCCGGGCTTGCCGGGGAAGCGCAGCGGAACGCCGAGATGCTTGGACACCGTCGCGTAGACCGCGATCACCATCGCCAGGTTCATCGGGATCCCGAGCGCGAACCCGCACACCACCGACGGGCGAAGCGCCGACCAGGTCCAGTCCTTGCCCTGCTGCGCCGCCTCGAGGAACGCCTGCTGCTCGACGTTGAACTCCGGGGGCATGTGCGGCGGGTCGTCCTCGCGCGCCGGGGTCTTGAACGGGCCGCGATGCGCGCCGTAGACCTTGTAGCCCTGCATCAGCTGCACGTGCCGCAGCTGCGGCGCGACCGGTTCGACGGCCTCGAGCACGTTGACCAGCATCCGCTGGTTGGGCTCGACGAGCTCGGCGAAACTCGGCCGGTCCTGGTAGGCGGCGTAGAACACGTGGGTGACGTCGCCGAGGTGGGCGAGCGCGCTCCGCGTGTCGTCTGCGTCGAGGAGGTCGACGCGCACGTGCCGAACGGGCCCGCTGGACTCCCCGCCGCGACGCGAGAGCCCGATCACCTGCCAGCCGCCCAGCTCCTCGAGGTGATTCACGAGGTTCCCGCCGATCACGCCGCGGGCCCCGACGACCAGCGCCACATTGTCCGACACGCCCGACTCCTTCTCATCGTCATATCGAGATTCTTCGATCTAAGTGGGCAAGGTAGCAGCCCATCGACGAATCCCGATAGGCCGATACACTCGGGCCATGGCCCAGGCCCCGCTCGACGATCTGCTGGACGTGTGCAAGGCGCTGGCCAACCCCACCCGCCTGCAGATCATGGGCTGGTTGCGCGACCCGACCGAGCACTTCGCGGCGCAGGACCAGCCGATGGAGGAGGTCGGCGTGTGCGTCAAGCAGATTCAGGAGAAGGCGGGCATCTCCCAGTCGACCGCGTCCCAGTTCATGTCCGTCCTGCAGCGCGCGGGCCTGGTGCGCAGCAGCCGAATCGGTCAGTGGACCTACTACCGGCGCAACGATGCCCGGGTCGCCGACCTGCCTGCGCTCCTGAGCGGCACGCTTTAGCGGTCGACGACCCGGGCGTCAACTTGTCGATCAGCCCGCTTCGGCGATCGCGGCGGAACGGAACGTGCGTCCGGTCGCGCAGGAGGCGCAGATGGGCTGGTGGCCGCGGCTCGGGTCGCGGTCCATCTCGACGGCGATGTAGGACCGGTTGCAGCGGTTGCACCGGATCCGGTCGTTCCAGACGTCGTCGACCTCGTCACGCGGGTCGTGCGGACGGCGCAACGCGAACCACCCGGCCCGGGACACCCGCAGCAGGACGGCGCTGATCAGCACCGACAGGGCAAAGGTGATCACCAGCGCCCAGGTGCTCGCCACCGCGTTCTTCGACGCGATCAGGTAGATCCCGACACCGGAGGACACCACCCAGGCGATGATCCCCGCGGGGTTGACGCCGGGGACCCGGCCGGGCCGGAACTCGAAGGCGTCCTGGCCCGCACGCCTGCGGGCGACGATGAAGACCAGCGCGATGCCGACCCAGGCCACCAGGATCGTGCCCTGGTAGGCGAGCCAGGTGTTGATGAAGCTGAAGATGTTCATGATCATGACAGCGAAGGAGACGACGCCGACGAAGAACACCCACACCGTGCGGGAGAGGTTCAGTCCGAACGCGCGCGAGAAGAAGCTCTCGAAGTTCGCCGAGCCGACGTAGAAGTTCGCTGTGTTGATCTTCGTCTGGGTGGCGATGATGAAGATCAGGCCCACGACGCCCATGAGCTTGACGATGCCTTGGACGAGCCCCGCTTCGCTGACCTCCTGCAGCGGCAGGGTGTGCACGAGGTAGATCCCGACCGCGCCGTTGACCAGGATGGTGAGGAAGTAGAACGTGAATCCGAAGGTGTGCAGGCCGTTCTTGCGCGTGTCCTGCACGCGCCCCATCCGGGCGAAGTCGAACGTGTAGAGCATGTTCGAGAAGACGCCCATGTAGATGGCGAAGACGAACAGCCAGCCAGGGCCCGCCATCGGGGTCGGCGTCTGCGGTCCGGCGGTCAACCAGGCTCCGTTGTAGCCGTACTCGACCGTGGTCCACACGACGGTGGTGACGAGGCCGACCGCGAAGACCGGCAGCAGCCAGGCGTTGACCTTCTCCAGCCAGACCCGCACGCCGCCGACGGCGAGCGGGATCGCGCACGCTGTGACGATCGCGTACCAGAGCTGGATCGGGCCGCCGAACTCCGCCTGCGCCGCGACGGCCAGCACCGACCCCTCGAACACAGCGAACCACGTGCCGGTGAGGGCGAGCGCGAGCGTGGCGATCGCCGCACCGCGGTAGCCGAACAGGGCACGGGAGAACAGCCCGACCGTCATGCCCGTCGACGCGGCGGTCCGCGACATCACGTAGCAGAGACCGCCGTGCACCGCGACGGCGACGACGAGCCCGATCAAGGCCTGCGCCGTGCCCACGACGAGGGAGGCGCCTGCCGCGACGATCACCCAGAACATGGCGGCCATGACCGCCGACCACGCCAGCGCCATCTTCGGCGCCGACAAGCGCCACGTGCGGGGCACGATGTGCAGGGCGTAGTCATCGCGCGCGGCTGCGGCGATGACGGCGGGATCGTCGTGCTGGGTGATGTCGAGTGCGGGCAGATTCCTGCCTGCGGTGGAGGAGACGACCGTGTCTCCTGTGTCGTCACTCATGGCTTTGCCTCCGTGGGCGGTGATCAGGGGCGCTGGGTGACGAGCTGCTCGGTGCCGCTCGGGGGCATGTTCGCCGGGTCAGGGGCCGGGGCCTCGTCGGCAGGGCTTTCCTTGTGGAACTTGCCGTCCTTCATGATGTAGTTCAGCTTCTCGTGGTCCTGCAGGATCGTGATGTCGGCGAGCGGGTCGCCGTCCACGAGCAGGAGGTCCGCGAGGTAGCCCGGCGCCACCTTGCCGAGCTCGTCGGGCCGCAGCATGATCTCGCCGCCCCACGCGGTGGCGGAGATGATCGCCTCCATGGGGGTGAAACCGAGCAGCTCGACGAAGTGCTGCAGGTCGCGCGCATAGGTGCCGTGCGGGGTCCAGGCGAACCCGTAGTCGCCGCCCGGCAGGACCCGGACGCCGCGGCGGTGCATCTCGCGCAGCCCGGCGATCGCCGTGTCGAGCTCCTTCTTGTAGCCCGCGGCCTCGGCGGCCGCCTGGGGGAACCCGAACCCCTCGGCCTCGTAGAGGGTGGCGACGAGCCAGTTGATGCCGGGGGCGACGAACACCCAGTCGCGGTTCGCTTCGAGCATGTCCATGCCCTCGGCGTCGGTGAAGCTGGCGTGGTAGACGATGTCGACCTTGTTGCGCAGACACATCTTCACGCTCTCCGCCGAGCGCGCGTGCGCGCACACCCGCTTGCCGCGGCGGTGCGCCTCGGAGACGGCGGCGGCGGTCTCCTCGTCGGAGAAGTAGGTGTCCTCGGCGCGTTGGGTACCGGTGATCTCCTCACCGGTCATGGACAGCTTGATCTGGTCGACGCCGATGTCGATGAGCTCGCGCACGGCCTTGCGCATGCCCTCGGGGCCGTCGGCGAACTTGGTGATGCTCTTGATGAGCGCGCCGCCGGTGACGGCGATCTCGGGGCCGTTGGCCAGGTAGCGGGGGCCCACGATGCGCCCCGCGTTGATGGCGTCGCGGCAGACGACGTCCAGGCGGTCCTTCGCCGACGCCGCGCCGAGGCACATCGTGTAGCCGGAGTCGAGGTACGTGCGCGCCGACTCGATGCAGAACAGCAGGTGCTCCTCGACGGGCATGGTGCCCAGGCCGTCGAGGTCGGCGGAGTTGTTCCAGGAGAAGTGGGTGTGCGCGTCGCACAGCCCGGACATCAGGGTGCGTCCACGGCCCTCGATGACCCTGGCTCCCTCGGCCTGGGCGTCGTCGACGGTGCCGACGGCGACAATGCGGTCGTTCTCGACCAGTACGTCGCCCGGGTAGGGGTCGGCGCCGGTCGAGTCGAGGACGGACACGTTGCGGAACAGCGTCTTGCTGGTCGGGACAGGCATGTCGGGCCTTCCTCTTCGCTGAGGGCGGTTGGTGGTGGCGGTGTGGCTAG
>DASWUV010000056.1:0-18150 GCA_036401495.1 Pseudonocardia sp.
GTGGAGATCCCGGTCGGCGTGACCGTCTTCCCCGACGAGCTGTACCCCGCACCGCGGAGTTGGGCGGAACGGGCGTACCCGAAGCTCATCCACTACAACAAGGTCGACGAAGGCGGCCACTTCGCCGCCTGGGAGCAGCCCCAGACCTTCTCGAGCGAGATGCGGGCGACCTTCAGGTCGTTGCGGTGACCGCGACCTCCCGGCTGCCCGTCGAGGGCAGTTTTCCGCAGCTCTACGGGGCGACCGCCTGGCTCAACTCGGCGCCGCTGACGCCGAGGGGTCTGCGCGGCAAGGTCGTCGTCGTGCAGTTCTGCACCTTCTCGTGCGTCAACTGGCTGCGCACGCTGCCTTATGTGCGGGCGTGGGCCCAGAAGTACCGCGACGACGGGCTGGTGGTGATCGGCGTCCACACGCCCGAGTTCCCGTTCGAGCACGACCTGGAGAAGATCCGGTCCGCCCTGGCCGGGATGGGGGTGGAGTATCCGGTTGCCGTCGACAACGAGTTCGCGGTCTGGCGCGCCTTCGACAACGCCTACTGGCCCGCCCTCTACTTCTTCGACGCCGCGGGCAGGCGACGGCACCACCACTTCGGCGAGGAGGACTACGAGCGGTCGGAGCGGGTCATCCAACAGCTGCTCGCGGAGGCGGGGCGCGCCGACCTCGACGCGCACCTCGTGGCGGTCGAGCCGGACGGTGTCTCCCTCGCGGCCGACTGGGCGACGCTGGAGTCGCCCGAGACCTACGTGGGCTACGCCCGTGCGTCCGGGTTCGCGTCACCGGGCGGCCTCGAACCCGACCGCAGCGTGCACTACGTCGAGCCGCACCGGCTCACGCTCAACCACTGGGGACTCGCGGGCGACTGGACGGTGGGCGGGCAGGTCGCAACCCTGAACGCGGCAGGCGGGCGGATCGTGCACCGCTTCCACGGACGGGATGTCAACCTCGTGCTGGGTTCCGGGGCCGACGGCGGGCCGACGCGCTTCCGGGTGGCCCTCGACGGCGAGCCACCCCGCGGCGACCACGGCCTCGACGTAGCCGAGCTGGGCCACGGGTCCGTCACCGACGAGCGGCTTTACCAGCTGATCCGCCAAGACGGGCCGGTTGCCGACCGCACGTTCGAGATCACGTTCCTCGACCCGCGCGCCCAGGCCTACGTCTTCACCTTCGGCTGAAAGGTCGCACGGGTCGATGGCAGCCGGCCCGGCACGACGGGCGGCCCGGCGCCGCTCAGGTCGCTGCGTCGACCACCTGGGCGGGCTTGGCGAGGATGCCGGAGGCCTGCTGGCCGGGGCGCTGCTGCTCGCCGTGCAGGGCGTTGACCACGCCCACCGCACCGGTGAGAGCAGGCACGAGCCACTGACACACCTTCAGCTGACGCTGCACCTTGGCCACGTCGGGGGACGTCGTCGGCGAAGGATCGGTACCCCCCTCGACCGGCTCGCCGTCGGCCTGCTCGAGCTTCTTCCCCAAGATCCGGCTGTAGCCGCTCACCGCGAGGGCCGCCGCGGTGAGCGCCGCCTTCGCCAGGCTTGACGCTCCCACGCCCTTCTGCCCGACCATGCGGCTCCTGTTGGCGTACCCGACGGCTCCCGAACCCACGAGGTGCAGGCCGATCGCGGCGAGGTTGACCGGGGTCCAGCGAGCCCAGGCCGCGTTGGCCACCCGCAGCCGCAACTTCTCGTCCGGCACGTCGGCGGCGGCACCGTTGAAGCCGACCGCACCGGCCAACGAGCCGCCGAACCACGCGGCCAGGCCGAGGTCGTTCAGGCTGCGAACTACGGTGTTGCGTTCAGACATCGAGAGATCCCTTGGCTCAGTTCGTATGCGGAAGACGGACCGACGTACCCCGGTCGCGTCCGACTACGCGGACTCGACGGCCTTTCTGCGCCGCCGGGTCTACTGCAGCGGCAGATCGAGGTCGTCCGCGGCCGGGTCGTCGATCGGTGCCTCGTCCGGAATCCGGGTGACGGACGCGACGGACCCACCGGCGTCGTCGGCCAGCTGCCCCCGGTCGATCGACTCCCTCATCACCTCGTCGTCCAGCCCGGCATCGTCACCGAGCAGGCCACTCGCGACCGGTGTCTCGTCGAGCTCGTCGGCTTGTTCCGACAGGGGTTCTGCCGACCGGGGCTCGGCAGCGACGTCCACGGGGTCCGCTTCGGCCAGCACGTCGGGCTCTTCCTCGGCCAGCCGCTCGTCGATGCCCCTCGGGTGGGCCTGCTCGTAGGGCGTCATGCCGTACTTGTCGACGCCGCTCCACCGCTCAGGCGGATCCATGCCCGCCTCGAGCGGGTCGAGCCGCAGACGGTCCTCGTCGAGCTCCTCGGCGCTGCTCTGGGCGTGCGCGTCGGTCTCCACCTCTCCGGGGTCTCGGATCGGAGCGGCGGCGTCGAAGTCGGGCATGTGGGGCCTCCAGATGCTGGGTCGGGGGAGTTCGGTGAAGCTTGTCGGGGTGGCTGACCGATCCCGGTCAGACGCTGCCCGGTGCACCCGTGGTGACGATGCGCATGCCTACACGTTCCTCATGGCGGAGGCTTCAAACGGGCGGATCCAGACCAGCTCGGGCGCAGGCGTGGTTCCCCGGGCCGTCATGTGTGTCGCCATGGCCGTGTCGGGCACGGTGGAGTCCGCATCGCTCATGACGCACATGTACCCGCGCAGCGCCGACCGATGCATGATCGGGCGAGGCCGGGGTAGCCACCGCAGCGTGACGGCATCGCTGACGTTTGTGGGCACCGCGACGACCGTGCTGCGCCTCGGCCCGTTCACGGTGCTGACCGACCCGAACTTCGTGCGCCGCGGCCAACGCGTCCACCTCGGCTACGGGCTGCACGCACGCCGACGCACCGATCCGGCCTGCACGATCGCCGAGCTGCCCCGGCTGGACGCGGTGCTGCTGTCACACCTGCACGGCGACCACTTCGACCGCGTCGCCCGACGTGATCTTCCCCGTGAACCTCCGGTGCTCACCACTGTGCAGGCCGCACGCCAGTTGCGCCGCTGGGGCTTCGACGCCGCCGGACTCGACACCTGGCAGGAGCGGGAGCTCGCGCACGGCGAGCACCGGCTCCGGGTGACCGCAGTCCCCGCGCAGCACGGCCCGGTCGCCTTCCACCGGCTCCTGCCTCCCGTGATGGGCACGGTGCTCGACCTGCACACCGCGGGTGCCCGCACGGCACGGATCTACGTCACCGGCGACACGCTCAACGTTCCGCAGCTCGCCGCGATCCGCGAGCGGTTCGAGGGCATCGACGCGATGATCGTCCACCTCGGCGGGACCCGGGTGTTGGGTGTGCTGGTCACCCTGGACGACCAGCAGGGCTGCGACCTGGTCGAACGCATCTCCCCCTCGTCCGTCGTGCCGGTTCACCACGACGACTACGGCGTCTTTCACTCCCCGCTCAGCGCCTTCGTCAGCCAGATGCGCCGCCGTGGGCTCGGCGAGCGGCTGCGCATCGCAACTCCCGGCGACACCGTGCCGCTGTTTTGATCCGCGGGAAAACGGTCATGCCTAGCGGGTGCCGTGGCGCCGCAGAAGATACGACCCGTATGACCCCTACGACCCCTACCCGCCTCCGCGGCGGTGGGGACGTTCTCGTCCCTACTACCAGCCCACGCCGGGCGGGTCGTGTCTTCGCGACAGCTGCCTGTTGGAGACGGGATGCTGCATCGGCGAGGGCCTGGACGGCAACTGCCTGGTCCTCGCGCTGCTCGCGGTGCCCGGCCTGGTCGCCGCGTTCGGGCGCCCGAGCCGCTACCCCGTGGCCGCCGAACCGGCGCCGGGACGGGTAGCGCAGCGCCTCGTCGCGGCGATCCGCGTGTACCAGCGCGACATCAGTGCCCGCAGGGCGCCCGCGTGCCGCTTCGAGCCGACCTGCTCCGAATACGGCGCGCAGGCGCTGCGTCGCCATGGCGCGGCGCGGGGCTCGGTCCTGCTGGCGCGACGGCTCCTCCGGTGCAGGCCGGGTGGACGACGCGGTGCTGACCCGGTGCCGGAGTTCTAGGCGCGGCGGCTGGCCGCGTATGAGCGCCTCCGGATGGCGTTGACCATTCCGACCGGCGACGGGCGACCCGCGGTTGGCGGGAGCCTGAGGGGGTAGTCAGGTCAGGGATGGGGGACGGCGAGCGGGCAGTCGAGCGGACATGTCGGCTCCGCGCCGGGCGGGGAGGATGACTTGCTGTACGTCGTGGCGGCCGTTGTCGTACCGATCGCGCTGATGTGCGCGATGCTGATCATGGAACGCCTCGAGCAGCGCATCCTGGGGTCAGCTGTCCGTCCTGAGGGCGAGCGCAGCGCAGCGTCGCCGCCTGCGGTGCCGCAGCCCTCGCCCATCGAGCAGAAGGTGGTTGCAGAACCGCCGAGAGCGGCGTGACCCGCTGGACCCGCCAAGTGCGTTCAAATCGGCGCAGGCGGGGTACTGACTTCCCCCAACGCGGTTCGGCCGCGGCCAGGCAACGTCGGGTTCAGCCGGTGGGGAGCAGTGAGCGATGCGGGCGATGGTGTATCGAGGACCGTACAAGGTTCGGGTGGAAGAGAAGGACGTCCCGCAGATCGAGCACCCCAACGACGCGATCGTGAAGGTCTCGCTGGCCGCCATCTGCGGCTCGGACCTGCACCTCTACCACGGATTGATGCCTGACACGCGGGTCGGGATGACCTTCGGTCACGAGTTCGTCGGCGTGGTGCATGCCGTCGGCCCGTCGGTGCGCAACCTCAAGCCCGGGGATCGGGTGATGGTGCCGTTCAACATCTTCTGCGGGTCCTGCTACTTCTGCGTCCGCGGGCTCTACTCCAACTGCCACAACGTGAACCCCAACGCCACGGCCGTCGGGGGCATCTACGGCTACTCCCACACCGCAGGCGGCTACGACGGCGGCCAGGCCGAGTACGTCCGCGTGCCGTTCGCCGACGTCGGGCCCGCCCTGATCCCCGACTGGATGAGCGAAGACGACGCCGTCCTCATGACCGACGCTCTGGCCACCGGCTACTTCGGCGCTCAGCTCGGCGACATCGTCGAGGGCGACGTGGTGGTCGTGTTCGGAGCGGGGCCTGTGGGGCTTTACGCGGCGAAGTCGGCGTGGTTGATGGGGGCGGGCCGGGTGATCGTCATCGACCACCTGGAATACCGGCTGGCGAAGGCGCGGGAGTTCGCCCACGCCGAGACCTACAACTTCACCGAGTACGACGACATCGTCGTGCACCTCAAGAAGATCACCGGCCACCTCGGGGCCGACGTAGCGATCGACGCCGTGGGCGCCGAGGCGGACGGCAACCTCCTCCAGCACCTCACGGGAGCCAAGCTCAAGCTGCAAGGAGGCTCACCGATCGCGCTGAACTGGGCGATCGACGGTGTCCGCAAGGGGGGAACCGTCTCGGTGATGGGCGCCTACGGCCCGATCTTCAGTGCGGTCAAGTTCGGCGACGCCGTGAACAAGGGCCTGACCCTGCGGATGAACCAGTGCCCCGTCAAACGGCAGTGGCCGCGGCTGTTCGAGCACATCCGCAACGGCTACCTCAAGCCCAGCGGCATCGTCACCCACCGCATTCCGCTCGAGCACATCGCCGAGGCCTACCACGTCTTCTCGGCCAAGCTCGACGGCTGCATCAAACCGCTCATCGTCCCCGACGCAGGCTGAGGAGAGCGACCATGACCGACCTCCCGACCTACACCGCGCAGAAGCTGCCCAACGCCGAGAGCAGCGAGCAGCTGCGGGCCAGGATCCCGGGCTGGGGCGTTGACCTCGACCCGAAGGATCGGCCGTCGGTGCCGAAGCAGCGCCTGGACCCTGGCGCCACCGGGGCGCATTGGGACTTCCCCGAACGCCAGCCGGAGAAGTGGCCGCGGGAGCGTTCTATCGAGCACGCCTTCCTCACCCCGGTGTTCGGCACTTCATGCCCGCCCAAGGGCTTGTCGGGCGCGGTCCGCAAGTTCGCCTACCGCCGTTACAGCGAGGGGCGGGCGGCGCACTGGCTGCTCCTGATCGCCGCCGACCGCATCGACGCCTGGGAGGCACATGCGGCGTCGCTGCTGACCACCCGGCCGGACAACCCGCTCACCGAGACCGGAGTGCGCGCCGAGATCAGCTACCACGGCCTCCGCTCCCGGTTGAGCCAGAAGCGCGCCGACACCGTCCACCAGGTGCTCGACCCCGTGATCGTCGCAGGCCCATGGGTGTTGGCCTGCGGACTGGCGTGGCGGGCGACGCGCACCCTGCGCAGGCGGGCCCGCGCCTAGCTCAAGATTGCTGAGATCGGGACATACGTGCCAGATACGGCCGTCATGTCCCGATCCCGCCGATCAAGGTCCCGCGGCCGACCATGACACTGGCGTGCAGGCTCCAGCCGGGCTGCTCAGCCTCTCCGAGCACCCGGTGCGGCCCGCCTACCTGCCCGGCGGCGGCGTCGAGCAGGACCCCGAGGAGCTGCTCGCCTCCGTCGTCGGCGCAGGCCGCGCGGCCGTCTCTGGAGCAGGGGTACCGATCGACGTCGTCACCGTCGCCAACCAGGGCGAAACCGTGCTGGCCTGGGCCCCGGACACCGGGCGCCCGCTGTCGAACATGATCGTGTGGCAGGACCGGCGCGCGGAGGGCATCTGCGCCGAGCCGGCCGAACACAAAGGCACCTTGGCGCAACGGAGCGGGCTGGTGCTCGACCCGTACTTCTCCGCCCCCAAGATGGCGTGGCTGCGCCGCAACGTCACCCGCGACGGCGTGGTCGGCACCTCCGACAGCTGGCTGATCCACCAGCTGACCCGGGAGTTCGTCACCGACGCCACCACCGCCGGCCGGTCCCTGCTCACCGACCTGGACACCACCGGCTGGGATCACGATCTGCTCGGGCTGTTCGGGCTCGACGACGAGCGCCTCCCGACGATCGTGCCCTGCGACGCGATCGTCGGGACGACCACCATTGTGGCAACGCACCGCCCGGCACCGCGCCGCCAAGCACGGGTCCCCGGTTGAGGGGCCACGGCCGCGTCAGTTTCGGCTGCCGCCCGTGACCAGGCGCCCGACACTGGAAACGCCCCAGGCGGCGAGCAGCCCCACGACCAGCCAGAAGACCGCGGCCAGACCGTAGTTGACCACCAGCCCCGTGCGTGGGTCGGCGGGCAGGAAGAGATCTCGGAAGTCCCACACGATGGCGTCGGCGAACCGGTCGATCCCCTCGACGATGACGTTGTGCGGGTTGACCGCGACGAACGCCAGCCCGACCCGGACGAGGAGCACCACCGCGAACAGGCAAGCAACCAGCCGCACGAGCACGGCCACCACGTTCGTGATCGTCCGCACGACGCGGCCGACACGAACCCCGGCCCCGTCACGGTCGTCGTCGAAGCGAACAGAGGTCGTCGATGTCGGCGCGGGGGCGGATGTCGGCGCGGCGGCCGGTCTGTCACCGGCCGGGCTGCCCGGCCCCGCACCCGGCATCGCGCCCGCAGCGTCCGGGTCATCGAAGGCGCCAGTGCGGTCGCTGCCGCTGTCCTGCTCGCTCATGGGATCCATGATGCCCTCGGAGCCGCACCCGGCCGACCCGTCGCGGCGCGACGCATGTCGTTCCGCAGGTCACCGTCACGCTGGTGATCAGACTTCCTACCCGGCCCCTTCTTCCATGGTCACAGTTCACGCTTGCGCGGCGTCGGCGTCGGGGTCGGCGGGGCTCACGTCGGGGAACGAGTGGTGCTCGTGGGTGACCAGCCAGCGCTCGCCCTCCTTTCGCAGACCGAAGGTGATGCGCAGCCGGTTGTCGGGGTTCGTGGCGAGATCGTCGGGTGTGCCGCAGCGCAGTAGCGCGTGGGCGAACGCCGTGTCGGCGCCTGCGGCCACCTCCAGGGCCACGAGCTCGAACAGCGCTCCCGCCGCCTGCCACTCGAAGAACGACGGCCAGGACGCGCGGTAGGCGTCGATGCCGCGCACGCCGTTCTGCGGCGGCGGCACGTCGAACATGACGATGTCCGGGCTGCGGTCGGCGAGCACCGCGTCCATGTCGCCGCGGTGCACGGCCTGCGCCCAGCGCTCGATCTGCGTGCTGATGGTCTTCTCGTCGTCGCTCATGCCTCTACAACCCGGCCGGGGGTGTCGGATCATCGCTGGGGGCGAGGATCGTCGGCAGTCCGAACGCGACGAAGACCTCGGCGTCGAGGAACGCGACCACCTCGGCGATCCGATCTCCGCGCAGGGCCAACACGTCCAGGCCGCCTGCGACCCACGGCTCGCCCGGCTGGTCACGCAGGTAGGTGGCGAAAGCGAGCTGGCCGTTGGCGCGGGCAGGCAGGAAGCGCCACTGCGAGGTCAGCGGGCCCTGGGTGAGGAACTCCCGGATCCGGGTGTGGCCCTCGTACCAGGCGGGCTGAGGGGGCATCGCGTAGCGGGCGTCATCGGTCAGCATGGCCACGATCGCGTCGACGTCGCCTGCCTCCCACGCCGCGGTGTAGCGGCGGGCCAGGTCGCGCACGCCTGCGTCGCCGAGCGAGCGCTGCGCGTCCTGTTGGCTGGTGTTGCGACCGCGCAGCGTGCGGCGGGCCCGCTGCAGGGCGCTGGTCACAGCAGGCACGCTCGTGTCGAGCACGGCCGCCGCCTCCTCCGCGGAGAACGAGAGCACCTCGCAGATCAGCAACGCGGCCCGCTGCCGCGCGGGAAGGTGCTGCAGCGCGGCCACGAAGGCGAGCTCGACGCTCTCGCGCACCTCGTAGCGCTGCTCGGCGCTCTGTCCCGGCGCGTCGAGCCGCTGGTCGGGGTAGGGCTCCAGCCACGACCGTTCGGCCACCTCGACCGCGCCGACGGTCATGTCGGTGGGCAGCTCGCGGCGCCCGCGGCGGCCGAGCAGCGTGAGGCACCGGTTGGTGGCGATCCGGTAGAGCCACGGTCGGATCGGCCCGCGGCCGTCGAAGCGGTCCAGGTTGCGCCACGCCCGCAGCAGCGTCTCCTGCACGAGGTCCTGGGCGTCGTACAGCGAGCCGACCATGCGGTAGCAGTGCGCCTCGAGTTCGGCACGGAACGGGCCGACGAGCCGGTCGAAGGCATGGGCCTGGCCTGCCCGGGCCGCCGCGAGCAGGTCAGTCGGCGGAACGTCGGGCACGGTCAGCGCCGGTAGGTGATCGCGAAGTCGAGCTCCCACATCCGCCCGCCGTCGTGGGACTGCTCCCAGCGGCCCTCGATCGCCGCGGCGTCGTAGCTGAACTCGCCGGTGAAGCGTTGGGCGAAGTCGAGCGGGGTGACGTCGGCCTCGGTGCGCAGCAACGTCCAGACGCCGCCTGCCAGGGGCATCCGGTAGAGCCGGGTGACCCCGCGTGAGTCACTCTCCACTCGCCCACGAGGACGTCCAGGGCGGCGAGGGCGGGGCTGCGCTCGGTGGTGGTCATGCCGTTAGGACCCCCGCAACGCGGCCAACTCACCGGTCCTGTGCGAGTCCCCGGCTGCTGAGCGCCCGTCGCCGCACCCGCCCGCACACACCATGGGGGGCTCGCACACAGGTTGGGACGTGTGTGCGAGCCCCGCGGTGTGTGCGAGCCCGGTTGGGTGTGTGTGAGCCGGCACTGTCCCGTCAGGGCTGGAGGTTCTCCAGGTCGTCGAGGAGGCTCGGGTGCGTCGGCTGCCACCCGAGGGCTTCGCGGGTGTGAGCGCTGGAGGCGGGCTGGTCCACCGCGAAGATCGGGCCGAACGGGCCGAACGTCTCCTCCGGCACCGGCTCGACCGGCAGGCCCAGTCGCTTGCCGATGACGGTCGCGATGTCGCGCACCGCATCGCCCTCGTCGCCGACGGCGTGCCAGGACGTCGCGGCCGGGCCCGCCTCGAGGGCCAGCCGGAACAGCACGGCGGCGTCGAGGGCGTGCACGGCGGGCCAACGCTGGGTGCCGTCGCCCGGGTAGCCTGCCACGCCGCTGCGGCGCGCCGCTTCGGTCAGCAGGCCTGCGAAGCCGCCCTTCCCCTCGTTGTGAACAGTGCGGGGCATGCGGACGGCCACGGGGCGCACCCCGCGCGCGGCCAGATCGAGCAACGCCATGATCGAGCGACTCCGATCACCCACCGGTCCCTCGGTCGCCAGCGGATCGGCCTCAGTGGCGGTGCGGCCCGGCAGCCAGGGCGTACCCGAGACCGCGACGATCGGGCGGTCGCTGCCGACCAGCTCCTCCCCCAGCGCGGCGAGAGCGACGCTCTCCTCGGCGACGGCGCGCGCCAGCGCGTCCGCCGTGCTGTAACCGGGGCTGAACGCCAGGCTGATCACGCCCTCGGTTCGCGCGGCGCCTGCCCGCAGGACGTCGAGGTCGGCCAGCGTTCCGCGCAACACCTCGGCACCTGCGCCCTTGAGGGTGCGCGCGGAGTCGTCCGAGCGGGCCAACGCGAGAACGGTGTGGCCGTTGCCGAGCAGTTCGGCGACGACGGGGGCACCGATGGTGCCGGTGCCGCCGGTGACGAAGACGTGCATGAGACTCTCCTGAAGTGATGAGACAGCTGTCCCGTCACCATAGCAGTGTGATGCGACAGGTGTCCCGTCACCTATGATGGTCGCATGGCGCGATGGCAACCGGGGGCGACGCAGCGACTCGTCGTCGCCGCCGTCGACCTGTTCACCGAGCAGGGGTACGACGCCACCACGGTGGCGCAGATCGCCGAGCGCGCCGGGGTCACCAAGAGCACCTTCTTCCGCCACTTCACCGACAAGCGCGAGCTCCTCGTTGCCGGTCAGGAGACCTTGAGCAGGCTGCTCGCCGACGGCATCACCGAGGCGCCCGCGAGCGCCAGCCCGCTCGAAGCGGTGGCCGCCGGTCTGGAGCGCGCCTCGAGCGCAATGGGGCAGGCGAACCGCGAGCTCGGCCCCCGCCTCCAAGCGGCCGTCGCGGCCAGCACCGAACTCCAGGAACGCGATGCACTGAAGAGCGTCGGTCTCGCGGCCGCCATGACAGCCGCGCTCGTCGCCCGCGGCGTCCCGGACCCGACTGCGCACCTCGCGGGCGAGCTGGGCGTCCTCGCCTTCAAGCGCGGCTACGCCCAGTGGTCCGAAGGCGATCGCGACGACGACAAAGGCCTCGCGCCGCATGCGCTGGCCGCGCTGGATGACCTGCGCGCCGCGACCGCCTCGCTGGGCTGACCAACGCCGCAGGCCTACAGCAGACCGGCCTCGCTCAGCTGGTGGGCCAACCCGGCGCCGTCGGGAGCAGCCATCCACGGCCGCCCGTACCGACGCGAGGAAACTGCAGCGACAGGCACTTGCAGGCCACCGGCGAGCACCGACTGCGTCGCCGACAGCTGCCGGATAGCCACCGCTGCGACATTGTCGGGATGCGCGGCCGCGAAGTCGCTGTAGATCCTCTGGTCGCGCTGCCCGTCGTCGCCGATGAGCAACCAGCGAATGTCGGGAAACTCCCTCGCAAGCCGTTCGAGCGTCACCCGCTTATGGGTCTGTCCACTCCGGAACCAACGATCTGTCGTCGGACCCCAATCGGTGAGCAGCAGCGGCCCAGGTGGGTAGAGATTGCGGGACAGGAAGCGGGTCAGCGTGGGCGCGGCATTCCACGCACCGGTCGACAGGTAGAAGACCGGTGCGTTCGGATACGCCGTCACCAGCCGCTCGTACAACACCGCCATCCCGGGTACGGGTGAGCGCGCGTACTCGTCGAGGACGAACGTGTTCCACGCCGCGAGCAACGGCCGGGGCAATGTCGTCACCATCACGGTGTCGTCGATGTCGGACACCACGGCCAAGCGCACGTCGGGATCCACGATGCGCACCGGCGCCTCCACCGGCTTGGCGCCCGCCCGTTGCAGCCGGACGCTGCGCCAGCCTGGTTCGAGGCAGGCGTCCACGACGACGTCGATGTAGCCGCTGCGATCCGTCCGCACCTCGTGCTGCCGGTCGCCCACGTCGATGACGACGGTCTCATCGGTGACGGGGAGCGTCGCGAAGTTGCGCCAACCACGGACCGCCCTGACCCGTTCCGGTCGCCGCTGCGGGTCATGGCGCAGCAGCAGCCGCGCCATGACGCGCACCCACGTCGGTGTTCCGTAGCCGGTGTAGGGGATGATCGTGTCCCGCCAGCCGCGCTGCCGCAGCCGTGGCTCGATGAGATCGTGGACGGCGTCCTCGACACGAGCGGCGCGGTGCAGACGCGGGACGAACACCTCCGGAACCTGGCCGTCGCTCTTCGACCCGTGCGTCACGTACGAACCCTGCCACACCGTGGGCGCCGCCACGCTGTGGCGGACGTGCTTGCGATGGCAGGGTGGCGGGGTGTTCTACTCCTTCGTCTACTCGCGAGTGGCGGTGCTGGTCCGGCACTGGTTCGAGATCGGACTGACCGACGGCGTGCTCGAGCACGGCGCCCGACTGGAGTTGCGGCTGCTCGAGCCACAGGCCCACCGCGGGACCGAATCGGCGGCCCAGCGGTTCGTCATCGACCGACCGGTGTGGCGGGCCGACCTGTTCGACCGGCTCGACCGGAAGGCCGGAACGTTCTCCGCCGCACACTTCCACCCCCGATTCGACGGCATCGAGCCTGCGGGCCGGGTCTTCCACGAGGAGCTCACGGCCGATCCCTGGTCATGGGCCGCGGCCCAACTCTCCGACCTGAACGCCATCGCCGCCGCAGGCGGTTTGCCGCCGGACGCGGTTGCGGACGACGCGCGCGATGTCCGCGAGCAGGCGGGGCTGATCGTCGACACGGCCCGGACGCTCGCCCCCACCCGGTGCCGCTCCCGGGAAGAGTGTTTCCGCATGACGCGGGACGTCGCAGGCACCGTACGGATCATGGTTGACAACCTGGCCGACCCGGGCCTGCTGGATCTGGCGGCCGTCAGGCTGTGGCTGGACTGATTCACGCCAGCCGCGACGGCCGCCGCCGGGTACCGTCGTGGGCGTGACCACAGTCCTGGTGACCGCGATGGTGCTGGTCGCGGTGATGTTCGTCGTTGTCGTCTGCACTCTCGCGCTCGCGGCCCAGGCGCACCGCCGCCGCCAGCTCGACGACGCCCGCGCCGAGGCTCGGCACTGGGTCGAACGGCTCGGCGGCGAACTGCTCGTGCTCGACGGCTCCGCTGCCCTGCGCGCAGTGGAGAGTGCGGCGGGACTGGCCGAGGCCGCCGAACGCTTCACCGCTGCGGGAGCCGAGCTCGGGACTGCTCGGACCCCGCGGCAGTGCCGCATCGCGCAGGACACGGCCGTCGAAGGCCTGCACCACGTCCGGGCCGCGCGCAGGTCACTCGGGCTGGACCCCGGCCCACGAGTTCCCGGTCAGGGCATCGGGGGCGTGCTGCGCGCCGCTCTTCAGGAGGGTGAGCGGTCCCTGCCCAGGCTGATCGACGACGTGCTTGCCGAAGCCCGCGGCCGTACTCGCCAGTTGCCTGCCGCGACGATGGAGCCTGCCGCGTGGATTCGGCGGGGACAGCAGCGCTGGGCGCGTCCGGAATCAATTCGCCGCTGATTCCCCAGCCGACAGGGCGACGCCGTCACCGCAGTCAGAACGGCCGACAGCAATCCCGCAGGCAGGTCGGACCGGCGCTTACGACGTACCGTTGCGTGCCGCGGTCCCGAGCGCACCCGGGTTGTCCCGGTCGGCGGTGCGAACCCGCAGCGTGCCGTTGAGCTTCCAGGTCGCCCGCGGTGAGTCGGCCCCGGTCGTCTTCGGGACCTCGACGGTCATGTCGGTGAAGCTGTACTCGATCACCGCTTCCTTGCCGGTGAGGTAGTTCCACAGCTCGTAACCGAACTCGCGGATGTCGGTCGTGCCGCCTGCGGTGTTCATGGTGGTCACGAGTGTCTCCTGGTCGTCGTTCGACGCGGGTTCACCACACGCAGGGTGCGGTCCTCGGCGCGGACGATCTCGTCGCGCTCGGACTCCGACATCCCTCCCCACACCCCATAGGGCTCGTGCACGGCGAGCGAGTGCGCACGGCACTGCTCGAGCACCGGGCAACCGCGGCAGATCTCCTTGGCGCGGGCCTCGCGACCAGCGCGGGCCGGCCCGCGCTCGTTCTCCGGGTGGAAGAACAGCGCGCTGTTCATCCCCCGGCACGCGCCGCGCATCTGCCAGTCCCAGACATCGGTGACCGGTGCGGGAAGCCTGTGAGTGTCCGCCATGTTCGTCATCCCCCTGGGGTGGAGCCGCCCGGGTCCGGGAGCGGCAGGCCCTATAGTAACCGCGCCGAAGGTTGTTCACTAGCCGGGACGGCAACCGTTGCAGCGGACTGAATTGCCGCGATCACCCGTTGACCCCACGATGAGGTGTGCAGCACCAGACCCCGACCCCCCGATTGGAGCCGCTCGTCTCCAGGCCGCCGCCCGACCCCGAACCCGACCACCGCAGAGTCGAGATGCCGCAGTTGAGCGTCGCGGCCGTGGCGCGCAAGCTCGGGATCGCGCCTGCCACTCTGCGCACGTGGGACCGCCGCTACGGCATCGGCCCCGCCGACCACACACCGGGCAAGCACCGCCGCTACAGCGCCGACGACCTCGCCCGCCTCGAACTGATGCGACACGCGCTCCTGCACGGCGCCACGCCTGCCGCCGCTGCCGCCTACGCCCTGACCGCTCCCCTACCCCGTCCCGACGCCGCAACACCCACACCGATGCCGGACCCCGGCCAGACCGCGCTTCGGGCAGGCGGCGAGTCGGTCCTGCCCCTGGCGGGCGCCGGGTGGCAGGCCCGCGGCCTGGCCCGAGCCGCGACAGCGCTCGACGCCGAGGCGGTCCGGGGCCTGCTCAACGAGTCGATCGCCGCAATGGGCGCGCAGTCGACCTGGGACGACACGGTGCGACCGGTACTGGTGGCGGTGGCCCAACGCTGGGCCAACACCGGTGCGGGCATCGAGATCGAGCACCTGCTCAGCAACTGCGTGACCGAGGTGTTCAGCGCGCTGGCCGGATCCACCCCGACCACCACGACGCGTCCCGTCCTGCTCGCAGGCATGGCAGGAGACCAGCATCAACTGCCCATCGTCGTGCTCGCCGCAACCCTGGCCCAGCGCGGCGTGACCTGCCGATCACTGGGCACCGACCTGCCTGCGGACGCGCTGGTCGCGGCGATCCGCCGCACCGCACCCGCCGCGGTGGTGCTGTGGTCGCAGCTACCGGACACCGCCGATCCGGACGTGCTGAAGTCCCTACCGCGCACCCGACCCGGATCCCGCATCTTCATCGCAGGCCCCGGGTGGGCCGATGTCGCACACGAACCGAGGATCGAGCGGTTGAGCTCGCTCGAAGAGGCGACCGAGGTCATCAGCGCGTTGGCGTCGGCAACGCAGACCCCCACCGAGCCTGCAGACGGGGCAGCAGCGGGTTCGTGAACCCGTGGCCGACTCCGCAGAGGTAGTGGTGACCTCGCGCCGTATCCGGACGGTAAGGTCTGCGGCTCGCGATCGGTGACACCGTTGGAGTGTGGCCGGCCGCAGAAGCATTCTCAGCGAGGCGACGGCGGGCGCGGTCACCGGTCTCCTCGCAGGTGTGCCCGTCGGAACCCTCATGCAGTTCCAGGGCATGTTCGCCGATCAGGGCGGCGCCGGGGCATCGTGGGCGGCGTTCCTCGCGGCCGCGACGGCCGTCGGCGCGGTGCTCGGGGTGATCACCGAACAGCGGCCGCACGGGCTCGCCGCCGCGGTGTCCGGCGGAGCGCTGGTGGGCCTGCTCGGCTGGACGGTCCTCGCCCTCACCCTCGCCCCGCTGCTGCACGGAGCAGCACCGACCTGGACGGTGACCGCGGCGGCGATGACGTACCGGGATCTGATCGCGGCGGTGCTGCACGGCGCGCTGACGGGAGCCGCCCTCTACGGGCTGCGGTCGTCGGCGTGGCCGCCCCGGCCCGGCGCGGAGCAGGCACCGGTCGCCGCCCTGAGCCGGGTGGTGATCGTCGGCGGCGGGTTCGCCGGGGTGAGCGCGGCCAAGCGGTTCGAACGGCTCGTCCTGCGGGAGGTCCCCGTCGACGTGACGGTGATCAGCGACTCCAACTTCCTGTTGTTCACCCCGATGCTGGCCGAAGTCGCGTCCAGCGCGTTGGAACCCGCGCACATCAGCTCACCGGTCCGCTCGGCCGTCGCGCACACCCGCTTCCAGCACGGGACCGTCGACGACGTCGACACCGCAGGCCGCGCCGTGGTGATGGGCGACGAGCGGATCCCCTACGACCACCTCGTGATCGCCGTCGGATCGGTGCCGTCGTTCCTCGACCTGCCGGGGGTCGCGGAGCACGCGTTCACCATGAAGGATCTCGCCGACGCGACCCGGCTGCGCGATCACGTGATCGGTGTGCTCGAACGCTGCGACCAGCTCGCCGACCCGCGGGAGCGCGCGCGGTTGTTGACCTTCGTGGTGGCAGGCGGGGGCTTCGCGGGCGCCGAGACGGTGGCCGAGCTGTTCGACCTCGTACACGGCGTGCTGCACCTCTATCCGCGGATCACCGCGGACGAGCCGGAGTTCGTTCTGGTCCATTCCCGCGACCGGATCCTGCCCGAGCTGTCGCCGGAGCTCGGCGCCTACGCGCTGGCCCGGCTGCAGGCGCGGGGCATCCGGTTCCGGCTCGGCGTCCGCGTGTCCGAGGCGGCCCATGAGGGTGTCCGACTGAGCGACGGAGAGCGGCTCGCGACCGCAACGTTCGTCTGGACGGCGGGCACCCGGCCCAGCCCGTTCGTGGCGCTCCTCCCTGCCGAGCAGGCCGGGAGCGGCGCATTGGTCACCGACGCGACGTTGCGCGTCGCAGGCCTGGACGGCGTGTGGGCGGTCGGGGACTGCGCGCAGATACCCGACGTGGACCAGGACGGCACACCGTTCCCGCCGACCGCTCAGCACGCGCTGCGCCAGGGCAGGGTCGTCGCCGACAACATCGCCGCAACCATCGCGGGCGGGACACCCGCGGCCTTCCGCTTCCGGACGATCGGGGTGTTGGTCGCGCTCGGGCACCGCACTGCCGCCGCGGAGATCCGCGGGCATCACTTCTCCGGGTTCGCCGCGTGGCTGATGTGGCGCGGGATCTACCTCGCCAAGCTCCCCGGCCTCGAGAAACGGGTGCGCGTACTGCTCGACTGGCTGCTGGACCTGGCGTTCTCCCGCGACATCGTGGTCACCACCGACGCCAAGGCACTCGAGTCACCCGCTCCGCTGGCAGGCCTCGACCGGCGGTTGCGATGACCATGGCGCAGGCCGCCCTCCGGACCAACACCGTCGGCGGCGCCGCAACGGCGGGTGCCCTGGCAGGCATCGCGGGCGGCCTCGTCTTCGGGGCGGCCATGGCCGCGGTAGGCACGCTGCCGACCGTCGCGTCGATCGTCCGCACCGGATCGCCGGAGGTCGGTTTCGTCCTGCACATGGTCTTCGCCGTCCTGATCGGCGCAGCCTTCGGCGTCCTCGTCGCCCATCAGCATGTCCAGGCAGGCGAGACGGTGATCTGGGGCCTGGTCTACGGGATGTTCTGGTGGTTCCTCGGGCCGTTGACGCTGCTGCCGCTGCTGGCCGGACGGCCCGTGGCGTGGGATCTGGCGGACGCCAAGGCCGTGGCGCCGAGCCTGTTCGGGCACCTGTTCTACGGCGGGGTCCTGGCCATCGTGTTCGTGATCGTGCGGCGCAACCCGGCGCGGCTGCGCCCGCGGGCAACGACCGGTCTTCGCGGCGCCCTCGCGGGCCTCATCGTGTCGGCGGTGCTCTACCTGAGCCTCGACGTCATGGGGGGCGCCACGCTGGGTTGGCTGTTGCTGGTGGGCACGGTCGCCGGGGTGGGCTACCCGCTGCTGTTCGGGGCAGCACCCGAACGGCCCGGCCCGGCCCTGATCCGCGGCACCGCCTACGGCTTCCTGTGCTGGGTCGTGGCCGCTCTCACCGTGGCACCGCTGCTGCGCACCGGAACGTTGGACTGGTCGGCAGGCGCAGTGACGACAGCCGTCGACCAACTACCCCCCTACATCCTGCTGGGCGCAGGCACGGCCTTGCTGTTCAGCACGCTGGGCGCGCTGCAGCGCTGGTTGTTCGACGAGGACGTCCGGGGCCGCCCGGTCGAGTCCCCCGGCGGCCGTGGCTTGCGCGCCACCAGCTACGGCGCGCTGGCAGGCGTGGTCGGCGGACTGGTGTTCACCGTGGTCATGGTGCTGGTCAACGAACTGCCGACAGTGGCGGGTCTGGTCGGTGCACGCTCGCCGGTCGTCGGGTTGCTCGTCCACCTCGTCATCGCCCAGCTG
>DASWUV010000057.1:0-10301 GCA_036401495.1 Pseudonocardia sp.
GTCGAGGACGGGCGAGAAGCGGGTGGAGCCCATGTCGCAGAAGTCGAGCGCGAACTGCGCGCCGCCCGCGTTGAACTTGTCCTTCTCACACGGCAGGTCGATGCGCTCGTGCGGCTCGCGGATGGTGCCCAGCGGGTCCTCGCCGCGCTCGACGGCGTCCATCTGGTCGCGGAACATCTTGCGCAGCATGGCCACGCCGATGTCGGAGCGGCCGAGGTGCTCGGTGGTGCGGTCGGTGACCGGGCCCTGCGTCACCCAGGCCATGATGTCCTGGCCCTCGACGTAGTTGGTGACGTGGCGACCGCGGTCGTCGAGCACCGGGAGCTGGTAGTCGGGGATCTGCGGCTGGTCGACGTGCTCGTAGCCGTCGGGGCTGTGCACGGTGTAGAGCAGGAACCGCGTGGTCGTGCGGTTGATCGGCACCCGGATCTGCATCTGGTGCACGCCGCCCCCACCCACCCGCATGTTGTACGGGAAGACGAGCGGGTGCCCGACCTTCCAGTCGTCGTTCTCCTCGGTGGCGCCCCTGAGGACGCGGCGCTTGATGATCCCCCACTCGAACGGCGTGAAGCCGATCTTGATGTGCTCCTTGCCGAACGAAGCGGGCGCGGTGAAGCCCTCGTGCCGCCCCAGGAACTCGAAGTAGCGCCCGTGCAGCCACTCCACGTGGTGCGGGTCGACCGCGTTCTCCATGATCTGCACGTAGTTGCAGGGCAGGTCGGCCCAGCCGATGTCGCGGAAGCCGTCCATGACGTAGGTGTCGAAGCGGGGCAGCAGCGGCGCCGGGTCGGGCCCGACGTAGGCCCAGATCAGGCCGCCCAGCTCCGCGGCCTTACCCGCCGTCGCGCGCACGCGGTCCTGGAAGTTGGTGTTGTCCCGCTCGGCGGGCTGGTCGATGCACGCGCCCTCGGTGTCGAACTTCCAGCCGTGGTAGGGACAGCGCAGCCCGTCGACCTCGACCACGCCGTAGGCCATCGACGCCTTCCGGTGCGGGCACGGCTCGGGCATGATCCCGTAGCGCCCCGACGGCTGGCGCCACAGGGCGAAGTACTCGCCCAGCAGCTCGACGCGCTTGACCGGGAACTCCGCCAGCTCGCGGGTGAAGGCAACGGGGTACCAGTAGCGGCGCAGCACCTCGCCCATGCGCGTCCCCGGCTCGACCTCGGTCAGCTCGTCGTTCTGCTCGGCGGTCAGCATCGCTCGCGTCCCTTCGATGGCGGTTCTCCGACGGTAGGTAGCGCCCGATCCACCGACAAGGGAAGCTTCCCGCATGCAGGGACAGCTCCCCGGAGAACGGCCATCGTGGGAGCTGACGTCCGTGCGCAACGCGGCGCGGCTGCTGAAGGAGTTCTCGCACACCGACCGCGAGCTCGGCGTCTCCGAGCTGGCCCGACGGCTGGGCCTGGCGACGTCCACCGTCCACCGGATGCTCGCCACCCTCGCGGCCGAGCGGTTGGTCGAGCGGACGCCGTCGGGCTATCGGCTCGGGCTTGCCGTGTTCGATCTGGGGGCGAGCGTCGCCCCCCGGCTCGACCTGCACGAGGCCGCGCTGCCGGTGATGGCGACCCTGCGCGCGTCGACCGGCGAGACGGTTCAGCTCGCGGTGCTCGACGGGTGCGAGTCGGTCTACGTCGACCGGCTGGAGAGCCCGCACACCGTCCGGATCTTCGCGCGCGTCGGCACGCGACTGCCCGCGCCGACGACGAGCACCGGCAAGGTCCTGCTCGCCGCGCTGCCGCCGGACGAACTGGACCTGCGCCTGCGCGCGTGGACGCCGCAGCGCGTCACACCCTTCACGATCATGGACGAACCGACCCTGCGCCTGCGGCTGCGCGAGGTTGCCGCACGGGGGTGGGCGGAGAACCGGGAGGAGAGCCGGGTCGGCGTGGTGTCGGTCGGCGCGCCGATCCGAGGCGGGGACGGCACGGTGCTCGCCGCGCTCTCGGTGGCCGCGCCGACGGACCGGGCGAGCCCGGCTTCGCTGCAGCGGGTGCGCGCCGCGGTGATCGAGGCGGCACACGTGGTCAGCCGCCGCCTCGGCGCCCCGTGATCGCCGCGAGACCTGCGCAATCGGGTTTCGATCAACGCGGACGTCGGACTCGCGGCGATCATCCCGGCGGCGTGGCCGCCGAGATGGCGCGCCTGGCTGCCGTCGGTGCCGAGCTCGACGCCGTGCTCGCCCGGTGCGCCGCGGGCTGCTGCGACCTGCTCCCGGCCGGTCAGACCGTCAACACCAGCTTGCCCGTCGTGTGGCCCAGCTCCCCCGCGCGGTGGGCGTGGCTCGCGCGCTCCAGCGGAAAGGTCTCGGCCACCAGCACCCGCAGCCGCCGGTCGTCGACGAGGCGGGCGAGCTGGTCCAGACCGTCGCCGTCGGGCTCGACGAGCATGCCGGTGGCCCGCAGCCCCCGGTCGGCCGCGGCGGCCAGCGCGGCTGCGGTCGCCGCCGACGGCAGGCAGATCATCCGGCCTTCGGGGCTCAGCACGTCGAAGGACCGGACCGACACGTCGCCGCCGACCAGGTCGTACACCACGTCGACAGGGTCGATCGCCCGCTCGAACGCTTCGGCGCGGTAGTCGATCGCCTCGTCGATCCCGAGGTCGTGGAGCAGGTCGTGCTTGGCCCGCGACGCCGTGCCGATGACGTAGGCGCCGCGCGCCTTCGCGATCTGCACGGCGAGGTGGCCGACACCACCCGCCGCCGCGTGGATGAGCACCCGCTGGCCGGGGCGGACGTCGGCGATGTCGACCAGGCACTGCCATGCGGTCAGCCCCGCGAGCGGCAGCCCGGCCGCCTCGACCTCCGACAGCCCGGCGGGCCGGTGCGCGAAGTGCCGCGACGGCGCCGTGACGAACTCGGCGTAGGCCTTGGCGGCGCGCGGAAACCACGGCATGCCGAACACCGTGTCGCCGACCGCGAACCGGGTGACGCCCACGCCGACCGCGTCGACCGTGCCCGCGACGTCCCAACCCAACGTGAACGGCGGCGGTCCCAGCACCTCGGCCATGCCCGCGCCCGCACGGGTCTTCCAGTCGACCGGGTTCACCCCGGCCGCGGCCACCCGAACGCGGACCTCGGTGGGCAGCGGCTCGGGCATCGGGGCCCGCCCGATCTCGAGCACCTCGGGTCCGCCCGTCGAGCGCTGGGTGACGACGCGCATACTCTCCACGGACGGATGCCTACCATGAGTCGCTGACCGGGCGCCGCGAGGTGCAGGCCGGTCGGGCTACTCGGCCCGTTTGAGGATCGTCACCCGGCCGTTGGTTCCGTCGACCTCGATCAGGTCGCCGTCGCCGATGGCCAGCGTCGCGACGCCGACGGCGGTCACGGTCGGCACGCCGTACTCGCGGCCGACGATGGCGGCATGCGAGAGCATCCCGCCGCCGTCGCAGACCGCACCGGCGATCTTGCCGAAGGCCGGTGTCCACGTCGGCGACGTCGATTCGCACACCAGGATCGAGTCCGGCTCCAACCGGTGCATCTCGTCGGTGGACTGCAGAACGCGGGCGACGCCCCTCGCCGTGCCCTTCGCCGCGGGCACTCCGGTCAGCACGGTCTCGGCAGCCGCGTTCGGGTTCTGCACGGCCCTGATCGACTGCGGGTTGATGCCGAAGATCTCGATGAGGATCGGGTCCTCGACCTTCTCCGGGATCGTTCCGAGCACCTTGGGCATCTCGCCGCGCTTGGCGTGCCAGTGGTCGAAGTACTGGCGGCGGTCGGCGACGAGGCTCTTGAGCTCTCCGGCGTAGCTCGCGCCGTTCGCGACGTCGACGAGCTCGGGCCAGAACAGGTAGAGCATGTCGTTGCGGTCGTCGGCGCCGACCCGGCCTGCCAGCTCCTGGCAGGCGCGGCGCAGCGGCAGCATGACCTTCAGGTCGATGTAGTAGTTGTGGTCGTCCTGCCACCACGGGAAGTTCGCGGCCTGGTTGGCGTGCAGGCCCGCGTCGAAGACGGCCTGCTCCTCCATCGTCAGGCCGGAGCGCGCGGCGTCGATCGCGGCGTCCCGCTCGGCGAGCGCGTTGCGCGACGCGGCCTCGAAGTCGTGCTCGGTGTCCTTCAGCACGAACGAGCGGATCATGTCGAGCGGGATCGTGTTGTCCTCGAGCCAGCTGGGCACGCCCACATCGCAGGTGGCCTCCTGGCGGTGGCCGAAGACCTGCAGGAAGTCGTCGAAGTCGGTGAGCCAGGTCGAGGCCGAGCCGCCGCGCGCCGACAGCGCCGCCCGCAGCGTGGTTCCGTCATGCTCCTCGAAGACGTCGCGCAGGCCCGCCTGCTTGGCGCGGCGAGCCAGCTCCGCCAGCCCCCGGTCCGTCTGCATGATCTTGGTGTCCTCGCCCTGGAGGAACTTCCCGGTGACCGAAGGGTCCAGCCCCATCTCCGCGCACGCCCCGTAGAAGCCCAGGAAGTTGAGCAGCATCGGGTACATCACGTTGAAGTGGATCTCCATCGCGCGCTTGTGGTAGCGCCGCGCGGACGTGAGCACCGCGGCGAAGTCGCCCTGCGGGACCGTGGTCAGGTCGAGCTTCTGGAAGTGGTCCCACGTGGCTTCCAGCTCGTCGCGGCCCGCCGCCCAGGTCTGCTCGTAGTTCTGCAGGAACGCGGGGAGGTTGACGCCCATCCGCCCGGCCCGTGCGCCGATCTCGCGGGGGTCGGACTCGGGGATGGCGCTGCCGTAGAGGTGGGTGCCCGCCATCCGCGCGGTGACGCCCCGACTGGGCGGCACCGGAAGCGTCTCCGCGGCGTGCTGGGTGCCCCAGCAGTAGCCGTCGGCGGCCCACATCGTGGCCGCGAGCGGGGTGAGCCCACGCGACCAGTGGAAGTCGAGGAACCAGAAGTGCTGCTCGTCGCCGGGCTTGAACGGAGACGCCGGGTCGACCAGGTAGGGCGTCGCGAAGTGCTCTGGCTTGTAGCCGGGATACCACTCACCTGTGGCGTACTCGTCGATGGGTACGACAGTGGGGCTCGACATGGGGGCCTCCTGGGGGATCACGTCGGGGCGGGACGGTGTCAGCCGTCGACGCTGTGAGACAAGCCACTCGTTCTGCTGTGGCGAACGGGGTAGCTGGGCGGGGGCTTAACGGCCGAGGATCGGCTTGCCGCTGAAGACGTACTTCTGGGCGAGCGCAACGGGGTCGTAGGCCGTGGCCGTGGCGGTCGGGGCGGTGACCGTCACGGGGCGGGACTGCACGATGCAGACCGGGTCGCCCGGCCGTCGGTGTCGGGAGATGACCCACTCGACGTCGACCGGGTAGCCGTAGTGCTGCTCGATCGCCGCCACGGCCTTGGCGACCGCGGCGATCTGCTCGTCGTCCAGGACGCGGCGGTCGGCCAGGTTGGCGGGCATGTCGATCTCGGTGACCCGGCCTGCGGCGAAGTCGAACGCGGAGACGGTCTTCTTGTGCGCGACGTGGTACTTGAGGATCCGCCCGTCGGCCTTTCCGATCTCGACGTGGTCGGGGTCGACGAGACCCTGCACGATCGCCTCGCCCCAGCCCCAGCTGGTCTCGATGACGATCCGGTCGGGCTTGCCGGTGACCGGGTGCACGGAGAACGCCACGCCGGAGGCGCGCGCGTGGATCAGCTCGATGACGCCGACGGCGATCGGCATGGCGTGGTGCGAGATGCCTTTGCGCAGCCGGTAGGCCAGGGCGCGGCCGGTGAACAACGAGCCCCAGCAGCGCCGCACGGCGTCCAGGACACGGTCGATGCCTGCGACGCCGAGGTAGGTGTCGAAGATCCCGGCGAACGAGGCGTCGGCGGCGTCCTCGCCCGTGGCCGACGAGCGCACCGCGGTGGGCACGTTGACATCGACGCAGCGCAGGCAGAGCTCCTCGTAGGCGGCGGTGATCCGGGCGGCCAACCCGTCCGCGATCGGCGTGGCCTCGACGAGCCCGCGGATCTCTGCCGACGCGGCCTCGATCTGCGCGTCCGACGGCTCGGCGCCCAGCCGCCCGATCACGGCCTCGATGCGCCGGTCCAGCCCGGACTCGGCGCAGTGGCAGCGGTAGGCGTCCACGGTGATCGCGAACCCGCGCGGCACGTCGACGCCCGCGGCGTGCAGCTCGGCGAGGCGGCCCATCTTCGAGCCCGCGGCGGCGACCGCCGCGCCGGGCTCGGCTCCGTCGACCCAGACGATCGGGGCGCCCTGCGGTGCAGCGCCGGGGGCGCTCAGGGCTGCGACGCTCAGGGTTGCGGCACCGTTGTGCTCGGCCATAAGGACTCCTTCGTCCACCCGTGTTATCCGGACGGTCCCAGCGCCGTCATCCTCCGGCAACCGGGCTGTTCCTGTGTCGGGAACGGCCGCCTTTCGTCGCAACGGCCTTTACGCCTACCGTCCGCTGCCATGCTCAGCGCGGAGAAGAACGAGCGGCTGACCAGGGTGGGACCAGGCACTCCCATGGGTGAGCTGCTGCGCCGCTACTGGTGGCCGGTCGCGACCCACGACATGGCGACCCGGGTCCCGGTCAAGCGCAGGCTGCTGGGCGAGGACCTGGTGCTCTACCGCGACGGGTCCGGCACGGTCGGACTGCTCGCCGAGCAGTGCCCACACCGCAGGGCCGCGCTGTGGCTGGGCTGCACCGAGGAGCACGGCCTGCGGTGTGGCTACCACGGCTGGCGCTTCGACGCCGACGGCGCCTGTCTCGAGCAGCCCGGCGAGCCCGCGGACTCGACGTTCAAGGACCGCATCCGCGCCACGGCCTACCCGGTGCGGGAGCTCGGCGGCTTGGTCTTCGCCTACCTCGGACCCACGCCTGCGCCGCAGCTCCCGCGCTATGACCTGTTCGTCTGGGACGACGCGTGGCGCGACATCGGGCACGCCGAGCTCCCGTGCAACTTCGTGCAGATCATGGAGAACTCCGTCGACCCGTACCACGTCGAGTGGCTGCACGGGCGCTACGGCTCGTTCCTCCGGGAGCTCGACGGCCGGGGCGGCCCGTTGCCGGTGGTCACGAAGAAGCACGTCAAGGTGGCGTTCGAGGTCTTCGAGCACGGCATCCTCAAGCGCCGCGTGCTGGAGGGGCACACCGAGGAGGACGAGGACTGGAAGGTCGGCCATCCGCTGGTGTTCCCGCACATGCTGCGGGTGGGCGCCGCGGGGCTCGCGACGTTCCAGATCCGGGTACCGATCGACGACGAGAACACCTGGCACGTCTGGTATCAGACCTACCGGCCCGACGGCGGCGCACCACCGCAGGCGGCTGTCCCGGTGTACGAGGTGCCGCTGCGGGATGAAAAGGGCGAGTGGCTGCGCGACTACGTCGACGGGCAGGACATCGTCGCCTGGATCACGCAGGGGCGGATCTCGGACCGGTCGAAGGAGCACCTGGGCCGCTCGGACCTCGGCGTGATCCTGCTGCGGAAGCTCTACGCCGAGCAGATGGAGCGCGTCGCGCGCGGTGAGGACCCGCTGTGCACCTACCGCGCGCCACACGACGTCATCGACCTGCCGATGGAACGGGACAAGTTCGGCTCGGCCGTGGCGTTCCGCCAGCTGTGGACGCGGGAGAGCTCGATCCGCTACTCCCCCATCCGGGACGACATCTTCGAACTCTTCGGCGACCCGGTGCCCGCATGGACCCAGTAGTCGCCACGGTCAGGTTCTGCCCGGCGTGCGGGGCCGAACCGCGGTTCGTTCAGGAGTACTGGGTGGCCGCCGACCGCCACGTCGTGTGCTGGTGTGCGGCCTGCGACGGGACGTGCACGGTCGTGCTGGGCGCGATCGTCGGCACCGAGCCGCAGCATTGAGCGGCCGGGCGCTCCTGCTGGATCTGGGCGGTACGGCGTTCAGTTCGGGGCTGGAGCGGATGGCGCTGCTGGGTGAGCGCGAGCCCGCCGTACGCGACATCGCGGACCGCCGCGGCCCGATCGGACCCCAGCCGGACGCCCTGTGGACCGCGATGCTGCGCGGGGAGGTCACCGAGCGGCAGTACTGGCAGGCGCGGGCCGCCGAGGTCGGCGCCGCGCTGGGCCGTCCTGGCTGGCGGATCACCGACTTCATGCACCTGCTGTACGACGTCGCCGACGAGGTGCTGCGCCCCGAGGCGGCCGCGCTCATCGCCGACGCGCAGGCGGCCGGGATGCTGGTCGGGGCGCTGACCAACGACCTGAAGGCCTTCCACGGCGACGGGGCGATGGCGGTGGACCCGGTGTTGGCGAGCCTCGACGCGCTGGTCGACGGGTCGGTCACCGGGGTGCTCAAGCCGGACCCGCTGGCCTACGCACTCGCCGTCGAAGCGTTGGGCGTGCCCGCCGCGGACATCGTGTTCGTCGACGACATGACCTGGAACGTCGACGCCGCGCGGGACGCCGGGATGACCGCGCTGCTGCTGGACGTCGCCGACCCGGCCGCGGCGTTCGGGCGCGCGCGCCAGGAGCTGGGCCTGTGACGCGGGCGGAGGTCGCCGTCGTCGTCGGTGCGTCGGGGGCGCTGGGGTCGGCCATCGCGGAGCGCCTGCGCGCCGAGGGGCTGACCGTCGTCGAGGTGACGAGGAGTGCGGGCGCGGCGGGGGCGCAGTGCGTGCCGTGCGCGGCCGACATCGGCTCCGACGACGCCGTCCCCGCGATCGCCGCGGCGGTCGGCGGCCTGCCGGTGCGCATGGTCGTCCAGGCCGCCGGACTGCCTGCCGCGGGCCCGCTGGCCGTTATCGAACCCGACGCGCTGGGCCGGGCCGTCGCGCTCAAGTGCGGCGGCCTGCTCCGGCTCGTGCGGGCCGTCGAGGCGAACCTGCGACCCGGCTCCCGGATCGTCGCGCTCGGCGGCCACTACGGCATCGAACCCGCGCCGTACGCGTGCGCTGCGGGCGTCACGAACGCCGCGCTGGCCAACCTCGTGCGCCAGCTGGCCACCGCCTACGGCTCTCGGGGAGTGACCGCGCACCTGGTCGCGCCCGGCCCGGCCGACACGCCTCGACTGCGCGCGCTGTTGCGGCAGACGGCCGCGGCGCGCGGGGTCGCGGTCGAGGACGTGCTGGCCGAGCGCGCCGGGGAGTCGCCCCTCGGCCGCCTGGTGACCCCGGCCGAGGTGGCCTGGGCGGTCGCCACCCTGCTCGCCCCCGAGGCGGGCGCCCTCGACGGCTCCGCGTTGTCGTTGGACGTCGGCGCCCGCCGGGGCATCTTCTGACCCCGCCGCGCCACCGACAGCCGAAGTCGACACGCGAACGGCCGTTCCCCGTCGCGCTAGCCGTCGCCTGCGCGGGCGGCGACCTCCGCGCGGCGCGCCGCGCTCGCAGGCACGCCGCCGATGGCCCAGTCGTCCGGCGGCACCTGGATGATCCGGCCGCGGACGAGGTGACGGTCCACGCCCAGGGTGTCGACGAGGATGTCGGTGAACGCGCCGAGCAGGCGGTGGCGCTGCTCGGCGGGGCGGCCTTCGAGCACGATGGCGGTGAAGTACGGCGCTTCGACGCCGGGGACGCCGCCCGTCGCCCAGTGCTCGGGCCGGTGCAGCGTCACGTAAGCCCGGATCCGGGCAAGCGGGGAGTCGAGCACCTCCGCGTAGCGGGCGCTCATCCTCGCGAGCAGTTCGGCGTGCTGGCCGGGGGTGTGCGCACCCTCGACGAGGTGCACTTCGAGGATGGGCATGGCGCAACGCTATTGATCGCCGGGAAGCACGCCAAGACCCGTGCCCGCGCCCAGACCGCCGATGATGCTCGTGCGTTCCACCGACACCGGGCTGCAGGCCGCAGATCGTTCGGGCTACCGTTGCCGCTACACCGAACCTCTTCCGGAGTGGTCATGGGTCTGGGCTCCACGGGTCTGGGGTCGTGGCGTGCCGGTCCGCTCGGCTGCGCTGCACTGACCGCCGCGCTGGTCGGTGCGCTCACCGGGTGCGGCCGTTCGGTGGCCGACGCCGACAGACCCATCCCGACAGCGCCTGCCACCGCCGCGCTCAGCCCGTTCTGTGCCGCCGCCCAGGACAACGCCAACGCCCTCCGTCCGCTGAACGGCTTCGCCCAGCGTGGCGTGGTGCCCCCCGACCAGCTCGAACCCACGGTCGACGCGGTGCGCCACAGCGGCATCGAGCTGCTGGCCGCGGCCCCGTCCGAGATCCGGTCGGACGTGCAGACCGTCGTCGACGCGCTGGACGCCCAAC
The DNA here is from genome assembly GCA_036401495.1 of Pseudonocardia sp. Classification (GTDB taxonomy): domain Bacteria; phylum Actinomycetota; class Actinomycetes; order Mycobacteriales; family Pseudonocardiaceae; genus Pseudonocardia. Next base: position 10,092 of record DASWUV010000057.1, read on the forward strand.
TCGACGCCCTCGTGCGGGCGAAGGGCGACATCTCGGCCGTCGAACGGGACCAGGGAGCCTCGTCGACAGCGGCTGCGTCCGGCGCGGTGGCGGCGTCGCAGCGGGTGAGCGCCTACATCACCCGCGCGTGCAGCTAGGGCAGTTGGCGGTGGGAACGTCGCCCGCGCACGGCCGAGTAGCCCGCGGCGCCGATGAACACGACAGCGCCGA
>DASWUV010000058.1:0-21982 GCA_036401495.1 Pseudonocardia sp.
GCCACCACCTGCAGGACGTCGAGCGGATCGTCGCCGCGCTGCCCGCGGAGTAAGCGGGACCGCGGCGGAGGTATCAAGCGGGGCACGCGCGGGTACCCGGGCCAGATCGCAGAGGACCGGTCCGATGCCGGTGCGCCGAGGAGGCCGCCATGTCCGAGATGACGATGCTCGTCATCGGCTGGGACGTTGCCCGCGACGCTCCCGTGCTGCTGATCCAGGAGGCAGGCCCCGCGAAGCGGGTGCTGGCCGTCGACATCGACCTGTCGGAGGCGATCGCGATCGCGGCCGCCGTCGACGAGGGTGGTCCCGACCCCGCCGCGCCCGACGCCGTTCTCCCGCGGCCTTCGACCCATCAACTGATCACCGACATCCTCGACGCCTTCGACCACCGACTCGACCACGTGGAGCTGACGGCCGTGCCCGGCGGGAGCGTCGAGGCGAGACTCGTGTTGGAGGACGACATGCCGATCGCGGCCCGGCCCGGCGACGCGCTCGCCGTCGCGCTGCACCAGCGCAGGCCGATCCACGCCACCGACGAGGTACTGGACCTGGTCGCCATCGACGAGAGCACGGCGCTGATCGCCCTCGCCGAGGACGACGCCCCGGTCGGACCGGAGATCACCGAGGCCGAGATCGACCGGTTCCGGGCCGAGCTCGACGGGCTCGACCCCGACCTCTAGCGGCCCGTCCGCCGCGGCGGCCGCCGTGCCGCGGTGGGGTCGACGTCATCCTGCGGCCTGCTCCGCCGCGTCCTGCTCTGCCCGTCGTCCTCCGCCTCGTCCTGCTCCGCCCCGTCGTCGGCGAGGACCTGACGGCGGACGAGGAGCGGCCCGACCGCCCACAGGCCTGCGAACACGACGAGGGCCACGACGCCCGCCACGATCCCCGCGGCGCCCCCCACCACCACGTCGAAGATCAGGGCACAGACCCCGACCACCGCGAGGCCCAGTGCGGCGAAGCCCGCGAGCGCACACCGTTGGCCGAACCAGACCAGCTTGCGTCGCGCGTGCCTGCGGAACAGCACACGATGCAGCACCACGGGGCTGAGCAGCAGACCGGTGGCGAGCACGGACAGACTGAAGATGATCAGATAGAGCGTGAGCTGGTGCGGCTTCAGCTCGGTGAACCGCGCCTGGAACGGCACCGTCAGCAGCAGACCGGTGAACAGTTGCACGCCGGTCTGGGCGACCCGCACCTCCTGCAGCAGGTCGGTCCAGTTGCGGTCGAGCCGGGCTGTGGGCGTCTCCTTGCGCGCCGCGTAGTTCCAGGCGTCGTCCGCATGCTCGTCGGCGTCCTCGGTCATCACGCTCCGTCCGTGCGCGGATACCGTTGTCCTGGCAACGGTATCCGCGCACGGGTCCGATCAGTGGGCATGGGTGCGGAAGAAGTTCCACATCAGCGTGGACGCCCGCGGTCCTTCCGGGTCGCTGTAGGAGCCCCCCGCGCGGCCGCCCGACCAGGCGTGCCCGAGCCGATCCACCTGCCACACCTCCAGCACCCGCCTGCCGTGCGAGCCGCTGTACCAGCGGACTCGGGTGAAGCCGCGGCCGAGCGCCTGCCCCTTGTCCACGCGGGCGCGGACGGCGTCCGCCGTGCCCCCTGCGGCGCTGTGATGCGCCATCCACTGGTCGGCGATGCGCTCGGCGTTGGCCGCGGCGACCACCCCGTCGGCTCGGCCCTGCACGACGATCAGGGGCGCGATCGCGGCCGACGCCGCGGCGGGTGGGGGAACGGGGGTGCGGCCCGCCATCGCGGCGAGGGCCCGGCTCCCGCCCGTCGCGGACCGGTAGGCGGGCGCCGAGTGCACGCCTGCCGCGGCGAACAGGTCGGGATAGGTGGCCGCCAGCGTCATCGCCATAGCGCCGCCCGCCGACAACCCCGCCACGTACACCTGCCGTCCCTCGACCCGCCACCGGCTCGTCTCGGCGAGCACGTCGAGCAGGATCGTCGCCAACACGGCGGGCTCCCCCGCGCCGCGCAGCTGGTTGCGGGACTCGTACCAGCGCCAACAGCGCTGCGGGTGGTGGCGGCCCTCCTGGTGCGGCACGACCAGCAGGAAGCCGTTGCGGTCGGCCACCGCGGTGAACCGGCTGGCGTCGGCGAACTCGGCGGGCGTCTGCAGACACCCGTGCAGCAGCATGACCAGCGGCGCCTTCGCGCTTCGGCGGTGGCCCTTGGGCAGGTAGACGTCGTAGGAGCGGCTGCCGTAGGCGGCGGCCGGACCCTGGACCCAGCGACCACCCCTGGCCGTCGGCGCCGCGGGTCTGCGGGCCGGCCGTCGGGGACGTGCGACGGGCGCCGGGGAGCGCGGACGGCGCGGCATGCGCGGCCGCAGCCACACCGACAGCAATGACTTCGGCCGTCGGGCCCGCTGACGTGGTGTCATCCCGGCATCACCTCCCCTCGGGAGTCGGCCTCGATGACGGTCGGCAAACGCGAGGCGGACTTCCTCACAGTGGCTCGACGAGGCGGGCCCGGGTGTGCGCCGTCAGCGTCGCCTGCGGGCCTCCTTGGCGCGCTGCTTGCGGATCTCGGTGGCGTAGCCCTCCGGGTAGCCCGCCTTCATGGCCCGGCTCTCGGCCGCGTTGTCCACGAACGCCGTCGAGAAGAGCAGCCCGATCAGGGCGCCCATGCCGATCCCGATGCCGAGGATGCCCTTGTCGACCGGCACGGCCAGCAGGACCACGACGGCGAAGGGCAGGAACTGCACGAGCCCCCGCACCACGTGGCGCAGCACCCACGTCGGGGTCGTCACGTCGTGCAGCACCCACGTCCGGTAGCGCGGCGGGAGGGCCGCGCCGTAGGCGTAGCGGAGCCAGAGCAGGGGCCCTGGACGGACCCGGTCGGCGGTCTCGTCCCTAGCCATGGCGGGTCATCTCCTCTGAGTCCGGGTCGGCGCACATGGCTACCCGGACGTCGGCGTCATCAGACGAGGTCGTACCGGTCGAGGTCGGCGGGGCCCGGCGTAACCAGCCAAGAATCCAACGTGCCACGCCGCTACGTAACACAGCGTCAACAATCGGGCTTACTGCTAACACGCTGTAATTCCGCCGGAAACCGTTCCGTCATCGCAGGTCGGTGAACTTGGTCCCGAGCACGAGCGTTCCCCCTCAGACCAGGAGTGGCAACCGTGACGGTCGACATCCGCACGATCGGAAGCCAGCAGGCGGCGCTGGACGGCACCCATCGGAGCGTGGTCGTGGTCGGGGGCGGCCAGGCGGGGCTGTCGATGAGCTGGTGGCTGACCCGCCGCGGCATCGACCACGTCGTGCTGGAGGCGAAGACCGCCTGCCACGAGTGGCACGACCGGCGCTGGGACAGCTTTTGCCTGGTCACGCCCAACTGGCAATGCGCACTGCCCGGCTTCGCCTACGACGGCGATGACCCCGAGGGGTTCATGGTCCGCTCCCAGATCGAGGACTACTTCAGCCGGTTCGTCGAGTCGTTCTCGCCGCCGATCGTGGAAGGGGCGCGGGCGGCGAAGCTGCGCGCCCGCAACGGCGGCACGTTCGAGATCGGCACGACGCTCGGCACGCTGACGGCCGACCAGGTCGTCATCGCCACCGGCCCGTACCAGGTGCCGCGCACGCCGCGGATGGCCGAGCGCGTCCCCGACCACATCACGCAGGTGCACTCGTCCGAATACCGCAACGCCGAGCAGTTGCCGGAAGGTGCGGTCCTCGTCGTCGGCACGGGCCAGTCGGGCTGCCAGATCGCCGAGGACCTGCACCTCGCGGGCCGCAAGGTGCACCTGGCCACGGGGTCCGCCCCGCGCGTCGCCCGCTTCTACCGCGGCCGTGACTGCGTCGCCTGGCTGTCCGACATGGGCACCTACACCAGGGGCATCGACAAGTTCGACGACACCGACGCCGTCCGCTTCCGCACCAACCACTACGTCACCGGCCGGGACGGCGGCCGCGACATCGACCTGCGCCGGTTCGCCCTCGAAGGCATGGCGCTGCACGGGCGCCTGACCGGGATCGCGAACGGCCGCGCGCGGTTCGGCGCGGACCTGCGGGCCAACCTCGACGGCGCGGACGCCGTCGCCGAGTCCATCAAGGACTCGATCGACGCGTGGATCGCGGCGCAGGGCGTCGAGGCGCCCGTCGAGGAGCGGCGGGCGCCGGTGTGGGAGCCGGGCACCGAGGCCGAGGACCCGCCGGAGCTCGACCTCGAAGCCGCGGGCATCACCGGCGTGATCTGGTCGACCGGCTTCGGCCGCGACCACCGGTGGATCGAGCTGCCGGTCTTCGACGGGCGCGGCTACCCGACCCACGAGCGCGGCGTCACCAGCCAACCGGGCCTGTACTTCCTGGGCCTGCCCTGGCAGTACACGTGGGGCTCCGGACGGCTGTCCGGCGTGGCCGACGACGCGAAGCACCTGCTCGGCGAAATCGAGAAGACCCGCCGCGCCGTCGTCGCCGACGGACTGTTCTGGCTCGCGGGCACGCCCTCGAGCACCTACCCCCAGGCCGAGATGGCCGACGAAGACTGGATCGCCCCGCGCACCGTCGCGTAGCGGTCTCGGGCCCCCGGCCCACCCCGGTTCCCCATCCGGAGGCACCGGCTTCTTCCTTCCGCATAGGAGAGATGACCATGGCCGACCTGACCGACCTCGAGAAGCAGAGCGTGGAAGAGATCTCCCACCCGTCTCTCCCCGAGGGCTCGTCGATCTACGGGGGCACCAAGGTCTTCCCCGACTACCAGGCCGAGAACGGCGAGACCTACTTCACGCTCGTGCACGGTCTCGCGCACGAGTCGTCGGTGAGCTTCGTGGCCATCCTGCAGGCCACGCGCGCACAGCGGAAAGGCTTCGAGTCGGCGATCTACTTCTACGGCCCTGGCTCGCTGAACTGCCTCGCCACCCGCGGGTTCCCCACCACGGGCAGCTCCGCGTTCCCGGGCGAGCAGAACATCAACGACTCGCTCAAGACGTTCATGAAGGAGGGCGGCAAGGTCTACTGCTGCCGCTTCGGGCTGTCCCTGCACGGCGCGCGCGAGGAGGACCTGATCGAGGGCGTGATCCCGACGCACCCGCTCGACGTCCAGGACGCGGTGATCCACTACGCGCGCAAGGGCGCGATCATCAACTCCACCTACATGTTCTGAACCGAGCCGTCACCCCTGGCCGGGGCACACGCCCCTGGCCAGGGGAGGGAAGGGAGTGAACGTGACGACACTGCGCATGGCCGCGGTCTGTGCGGCGTTCGACCGTGATCTCGACGACGACCTCGCCCGCGCCGCGGCGCTGATCGACGAGGCTCGTTCGGACGGCATAGGCCTGCTGGTGCTGCCCGAGGCCTGCCTCGGCGGCTACCTCACCGACCTCGGCGGCGCCGCGGAGCTGCCGCCCGCGCTCGCCGTCGACGGTCCCGAGATCGCGCGGCTCGCGGCGGCCGCGGGCGACATGGTCGTCTGCGCCGGGTTCTGCGAGGCGCCGGACGCGGGCACCGGGGACGGGCGCGTCTACAACAGCGCCGTCTGCGTCACCGGGGACGGCGTGCTCGGCGTGCACCGCAAGGTCCACCAGCCGCTGCGCGAGGACGCCTCCTACGCCGCGGGCGACCGCTTCGGCGCGTTCGACACCCCGGTCGGGCGGATCGGGATGCAGATCTGCTTCGACAAGGCCTTCCCGGAGGCGGCCAGGGCGCAGGCCATGGACGGGGCGCGGATCGTCTGCTCGCTCTCGGCGTGGCCGGTCAGCGCGACCAACCGGCATCCCGACCCCGCGCTCGACCGGTGGACGCGACGGATGGACCTGTTCGACCGGGCCCGCGCGCTGGACAACCAGATCGTCTGGCTGGCGGCCAACCAGTTCGGCACGTTCGGGTCGATGCGGTTCGCGGCCAGCGCGAAGGTCGTCGACCCCGGCGGCGAGATCCTGGCCTGGACCGGGCAGGACGCGGGCATGGCGGTCGCCGAGCTCGACGTCGACGCCGCGGTGGACGCGGCCCGCGGCGGCGGCATGCACTACTTGCGCGACCTGCGTCCGGAGACCTACCACGCCGCCGCGGTGGGCACGCCGTGAGCACCGGGCTCAAGAACCACCGCGACGCGCACCGGCACCTCGGCGTGCTGCCCGCGTTCCCCTTCTACGGCGGACCACCGGTGCGCCCCGACGTGGGGGCCAGGGCCACGATCGCGGAGCTGGTGGCCGACCTCGACGCCGAAGGCACCGAGCGGGCGCTGGTGCTGCCCAACTACGGGGTGCCCGACCCGGACGTCGCCTTCGGGTTCAACGAGCTGGTCGTCGAAGCCGCGAGCACGGACGAGCGGATCAGGGCGGGCCTGTGGGTCTCGCCGCGCGAGCAGGACGCGGACCGCACCGCGAAGGCGCTCACGCTCGCGGGCGAAGCCGGGGTGCGCGCGCTCAAGATCAGCTTCTTGCTGGGCGGCGGCGTCGACGACCCGACCTGCGCCGCCGGGCTGGACACGATCTTCGCCACCGCCCGCGAGCACGGGCTGGTCGTGCACGTGCACACCTCGCCGGGCGCGGCGTCGGACATCGACAAGGTCGGCATGCTCGTCGACCGCTACGCCGACGACGTCAAGGTGCACCTCGTGCACTTCGGCGGCGGCATGAGCGGGCACATCAAGCTGATCGGCGGCCGGTTCTTCGACTGGGTCACGGCGGGCAAGCAGGTCTACACGGATCTGTCCTGGGCGATCGGCTTCGCGCCGCGCTGGCTCACCGACGAGATCTCCCGCCGCGGCGTCGGCCACGACCGGGTGCTGTTCGCGAGCGACCAGCCGTGGGGCGACTTCGCGGGCGAGTACGCCCGTTTCCGCGCCGCCGCGCCGGATGGCGAGCTGTCCCGGCTCGCCTTCCACGACACGTTCGACCGCCTGTACGGCTGACCACTCCGCCCTGCAGCGCCGCAGGCACGACCCCGAGGACCCGCCATGACGATCTCCCCCTCCGACGTCGCCACGCGCGTCGAACTCGCGTTGCACGGCGTGCAGGTCGACGCCCCGGTCGCCCGGCGCAAGGGCGCGGGCCCCAGCGACGACGGCCACGTCGTGATCGACGGCCGCAACGCCACCCTCCCGATGAACCCGGAGAGCCCGTACGCCGTGCGCGAGGGGCGGGTCTTCAAGGGCGGGCTCGACCTGGGGCTCTCGGTCGAGCCGGTGCGCCGCCCCCGGTTCTACGACCTCGTCACCGCCGACGGCGTGCCCTACGACAAGATCGCGCTGCTGCACGGGCGGGATGTGCTGGCCACGACCGTCGTGCAGACCTGCATCCGCTACGCCGAGCCCGACCGTTGCCGGTTCTGCAGCATCGAGGAGTCGCTCACGGCGGGCGCCACGATCGCCGCGAAGACCCCGGCGCAGCTGGCCGAAGTCGCCGAGGCGGCGGTGCGGCTGGACGGCGTGCGCCAGATGGTGATGACCACCGGCACCACGCACGCCCCCGACCGCGGCGCCCGGCCGTTGATCCGCTGTGTCCAGGCCGTGCTGGGGCGGGTGCCGCGGCTCCCCATCCAGGTGCAGATCGAGCCGCCGCGCGACCTTTCGGTGATCCGCGAGCTGCACGAGGCCGGCGCGACGGCGATCGGCATCCACGTCGAGTCGCTCGACGAGGACGTGCGACGGCGCTGGATGCCGGGCAAGTCCAGCGTGCCCATGGCCGAGTACGAGTCCGCGTGGGACGAGGCGGTGCGCGTGTTCGGGCGCAACAAGGTGTCGACCTACCTGCTGATCGGCATGGGTGAGGACCCGGCCGAGCTGGTCGCGGGCGCGGGGCGGCTGATCGACCGCGGCGTCTACCCGTTCGTCGTGCCGATGCGGCCCATGGTCGGCACGCTGGCGCACCGGGACGGGGCGCGCCCCGCCGCGGCTGCCGTCGTCCGGTCGGTCACCGAGCAGGTCGCGGCGTTGCTGCGGGAAGCGGGCATGACCGGAGCCGACCAGGAGGCGGGCTGCGCGGCTTGCGGGGCGTGCGGGCTGCTGTCGGCGGCGGGAGCGTGAGCGGCTTCGCCGCCCGTGCGCGGAAAACGTTGCCAGGGCAACGGTTTCCGCGCACGACCTCGACCCGGGAGGCGGCATGACCGAGGTCATCACCGGCCAGTGGGGCCATGATCACCGACTCGGCACGCGGAGCGGCCAGATCTGGCCGACTTCGCGCCGAGCAGGCGATCACGGGGGCCTCGGCGAGGCGTTGCTGCGCGACCTCGCCGCGCCGGCCGCCCGGTCCGGCCCGCTCATCGAGGAGGCCGAGGCCGCCGACGTGGCGGCCTACCGCGAGCTGCGGCACCGCGAGTTCGTCGTCGAGCAGGGCCTGTTCGCCTCCAGTGACCGCGATGACGTCGACGACGACCCGCGCACGGTCGTGCTGGTCGCCCGCGACGAGCAGGGCGGGGTCGTCGGCGGGGTCCGGCTGGCCCCGGCGACGCCCGAGGACATCGGGTGGTGGCAGGGCAGCAGGCTGGTGACGTCGGCGCCATCGCGGATCGGGGCGGCAAGGGGGGCGGGGAGCGCCCTGATCAGGGCGGCCTGTGCCCGTGCTGAGGCCGCGGGCGCACTGCGCTTCGAGGCCACCGTCCAAGAGCGGCACGCCCCGTTGTTCCGACGGCTGGGCTGGGCGCACGTCCGCCCGGTCGCACTGGACACCGCGGTCGCGACCCCGCACGTGCTGATGCGCTGGCCGATCGGGCGGATCGCGGCGCTCGTCGCCGCCACCAAGCGCGACCTCGGGGCGCTGCTCGCCCCGTTGGCAGGCGCGGCAGGCCTCGGCGGGGCGGGCTTCGTCGGCGACGACGGCGCCCCCGTCCCCGGCTGTGACCTGGTCGCCGCCTGCGACGCGATCCTGCCGTCGATGGTCGAGCGCGACCCGGAGTGGGCGGGCTGGTGCGCCGTGCTCGTCAACCTCAACGACCTGTCGGCCATGGGCGCCACCCCCGTCGGACTGCTCGACGCACTGGGCGCGCGGGACCGCTCGTTCGCGGGCCGGATCGTGGCGGGGCTGCGCCGCGCCTGCCTCGCCTACGACGTGCCGGTGCTGGGCGGGCACACCCAGCTCGGTGTGCACGCGGCGCTGTCGGTCACCGCGCTGGGCCGCGCCGCGGACCCCGTGCCGGGCGGCGGCGGGCGCCCGGGGCACGAGGTGCGCCTCACCGCCGACCTCGCAGGCCGTTGGCGACCCGGCTATGCGGGCCGCCAGTGGGACTCGACCTCCCAGCGGCGCACCCCTGAGCTGCGCACGATGCTCGACGCCGTGCGGAAGGCCCGGCCCGCGGCGGCCAAGGACGTGTCGATGGCGGGCGTCGCGGGCACGCTGGGCATGCTCGCCGAGGCGAGCGGCTGCGCAGCGGTGCTCGACGTGGCCGCCGTGCCCCGCCCCGCAGGCGCGACCGTCGGCGACTGGCTGACCTGCTTTCCCGGTTTCGCGATGCTCACCGCCGACGCTCCGGGAGCCACGCCGCCGCCCGCGGGGCCCGCGGTCGGTTCGGTGTGCGCGGAGCTCGTGACGGGGCGGGGTGTCGCACTACGCTGGCCCGACGGCGAGCTCACCGAGGTCGTCGGCGACGAGGTGACGGGATTGGGGCCTGCGTGAACACCGTGCCGGTCAACGCGTGACGGGCGACGTGCGCTGATGGCGTTGACGTGCATGGCGGGCGTCGCCGCGGCGTTCGGCCGGGATCTCGACTTCGACCTGGCCCGGATCACCGGCATCGTGGACCACGCCCGGCGCGCGGGCGTCGGCCTGCTCGTCCTGCCCGACGCCGCGCTGGGTGGCTACCTCAGCGACCTGCGCAACCCCGATCCCGAGTCGCTGCCCCCCGCGCTGACCCCGGACGACCCGCTGATCGGCAAGGTCGCGGCGGCCGCGGCCGAGATGGTGGTGTGCCTGGGCTACTGCGAGGCGGGCCCGGACGGGAGCCGCTACAACAGCGCGATCTGTGTCACCGGCGACGGTCTGCTCGGCGCCCACCGCAAGGTCCACCAGCCCGCGGGCGAGTCGGCCGCATACGCCCCCGGCGGGAGCTTCGCGGCGTTCGACACCCCCGTCGGACGGATCGGCATGCTCATCGACTACGACAAGACCTTCCCCGAGTCGGCCCGCACCCTGGCGTTGGACGGCGCCGAGATACTGGCGTGCCTGTCCGCGTGGCCCACCAGCATCAGCAACCGGGCGCCGAAGATGAGCCAGGATCGGCAGTCGCGCCTGTTCGACCTGTACGACCGGGCGCGGGCCGCCGAGAACCAGGTGGTGCTCGTCTCGTCGAACCAGACCGGCTCGCTGGGCGGGATGCGCTTCCTCGGCCAGGCCAAGGTCGTCAGCCCGGCGGGGGACATCCTGGCGCGGACATGGGCGAAGGCGGGCCTCGCCGTCGCGGAGCTGGACGTGCAGGCCGAGATCGCAGCGGCTCGCCGCGTCCTGTGCCACGTCGACGAGCGGCGCCCGGACAGCTACGTCCCCGGTGGGCGGCCGTGAGCCTGCGGATCGCGCTGCTCACCTACTCCACGCGGCCGCGGGGTGGCGTGGTGCACACGCTGGCGCTCGCCGAGGCGCTGGCGACGGCCGGGCAGGACGTCACCGTCTGGACGCTGGGCCGGGGCGGCGACGCGCGGTTCTTCCGGGACGTCGACCCCCGCGTCCGGCTGGAGGTGGTGCCGTTCGTCGACGCGGAGGGCGAGGGCACGGGCCCGCGGATCGTGCGGTCGATCGGGGTGCTGCGCACCGCGTTCGCCGGGCACGGCTACGACATCGTGCACGCGCAGGACTGCATCAGCGCCAACGCCGTCCTCGACCACGCGCGCGTGCTGCGCACCGTGCACCACATCGACCAGTTCACGACCCCTGAGCTGGCCGCCTGCCACGAGCGCGCGATCACGGCGCCCGCCGCGCACGTCTGCGTGTCGGCCGCGGTGGCCGCCGAGCTCGCGCAGCGCTGGGGCATCACCGCCACCGTGATCCCCAACGGCGTCGACGCCGCCCGGTTCGCGGCGGCGGGCGGCTTCGCGGCGGCGGGCGGCAGCGGGGCAGGCGGAGTCACCACGGCGGCCAGGCATGGTGGAGCGGTCACCGCGGCATCGGGCGACGGGGACGGGCGCGGGGGCGGGGCCGGGGCCGGGGTTGCCGCGGAGGCAACCGGTGACGTCGGCGCGGCGGACAGCGCGGCCGCGGCGCGGGCCCGGTGGCGTGCGCGGCTGGGTCGTTACCTGCTGAGCGTCGGCGGCATCGAGCCGCGCAAGGGGTCGATCGAACTGCTGGAGGCGTACGCGCTGCTGCGCCGCACGCACCCGGACGTGGCGCTGGTCATCGCGGGCGGGGAGACCCTGTTCGACTACCAGCCCTACCGTGCGCGGTGGGCGGCCCGTGCGGGCGAGCTGGGCGTGCAGCCGGTGGTGCTCGGGCCGGTGCCCGACCCCGACCTGCCTGCGCTGGTCGCGGCGGCCGACGTGTTCGCGTTCCCCTCGGTCAAGGAGGGCTTCGGGCTGGCCGCGATGGAGGCGCTCGCGGCGGGCGTGCCCACGGTCGTCAGCGATCTGCCGGTGCTGCGCCAGGTCTTCGCGGGCGCGGTGACGTTCGCGGACGGCGCCGAAGGGCTCGCGGCGGCGCTCGCCGAGTCGCTGGACGCCCCCGACCCGCGCCGCGTGGAGGTCGGGCGGGCCCTCGCCGCCCGCCACACGTGGGCGGAGGCGGCCGCGCGGCACCTGGACCTCTACCGCTCGCTGATCGGCGCCCAGCCTGCCATGATCGCCGAAGGCGGGACATGAGCGCTGTATACGCCGGTCATGTCCCGATTTCGGCGATCAAGGGGGCCCGCGCGCCTGTGGCAGGCTGAGCCCATGACGGACGCCGGGGTCGTGCTCGTCCACGGCCTCTGGCACGGCGGCTGGGCGTGGGACGGGGTTCGCGCGCGCCTCGACGCCGCCGGGATCGCGAGCGCGGTCGTCGAGCTGCCGCTGACGAGCCTGGCCGACGACGTGGCCGCCACCATCGCCGTCCTCGACGGGTTCGACCGCCCCGCCGTGCTGGTCGGCCACTCCTACGGCGGCGCCGTCATCACCGGCGCAGGCGCCCACCCGCACGTCGTGCACCTGCTCTACCTGGCCGCCTTCCAGCTCGACGAGGGCGAGTCGGTCGGCCGGAACCTCCCAGGGCGGGACTTCACGCCCAGCAGGCTGAGCGACGCCTTCCGCTTCTCCGACGACGGGGAGCTGGTGAGCCTCGACCCGGCCATGGCAGGCGGCTTCATGTATCCGGAGATGCCCGCGGACGAGGCCGCGGCCGCCGTCGCCCGGTTGCGGCCGGTCCACCGCGCGGTGTTCCGGGGCGTACCCGACGTGATCGGCTGGCGGCAGACCCCTTCGACCTACGTCGTGTGCGCCGACGACACCGCCGTCAACCCGGACCTGGAGCGCGCCATGGCCGAGCGCGCGACGTTCCGGCACGAGTGGCCCGGCGGCCACTCCCCCGCCATGACCCGCCCCGACGCCGTCGCCGAGCTGATCGGCTCACTCACCCAGCCGCGCTGACACCCCCTCGCCGCCGAGCGTCCTGCCGATCGCGCCTGCAACCTCGGCCCCCCTGCAAACCGCACACGACCCGTGTCCACCGATCGGCGGACCCCCGGCTCGTCCTTCGCGTGGCCCGGCCGCCGGACACCCGCACGGGCTGCGCCGGACGACAGTTGGTCCTACCGGGACGACAAGCACCGGAACCGACCAGAGGAGCGATCATGAGCACCACGACCACCACCCCCGGCGCCACGCCGACCACCAGCCCGTCCCACGGGCGCACCGTGTTCGTCGCCGCCGTCGGCGTGCTCGTCGCGGCGGGTCTCGCCGTGGGCCTGGCCGTCGGCCTGGGCGGCACCACGGACGCCCCGTCGGCCGCCCAGACCGTCCCGGCTGCGCACGCCGGGTCGGGCACCACCGGCGGCGACGTCCACCACCACGTCGTCCCGACGCCCCCCGCTCCCTCCGCCGCCGTCGAGACCCTGCAACGCGAGCTGGGCCAGCTGAACTACTACGAAGGCCCCATCACCGGCACCATGACCACGCAGACCGAGCAGGCCATCACCTACCTGCAGCGCGACGCCCACCTGCCCCAGACCGGCACCATGAACGCCGCCACCCAGGCCGCGCTCGTGCACTTCCTGGCCACCGGCAACAACCAGATGGGCGCGTGAGCGACTACTCGACCAGGCCGCGGCGCATTCCTTCGGCGACCGCCGCGGCCCGGTCGGACACCCCGAGCTTCTCGTACAGCCGCTGGGTGTGCGTCTTCACCGTGCTCACCCCGATGAACAGCTCGCCCGCCACCTGCGGCACCGACAACCCGCGCGCGAACGCCTGCAGCACCTGCCGTTCCCGCTCCGACAGCACCGGGCCGTGGTCCTTCGCGCGGATCCGGATCTCCGCGGCCAACCCGCCCGCCAGCTCCGCGGGGACGACCGTACGGCCGCGGGCCACGTCGAGCACCGCCTCGACGATCTCGGAGCGCTTGGCGTCCTTCGCGAGATAGCCCGCCGCGCCCTCCTGCAGCGCCTGGAACACCACAGCGCTGTCGGTGTGCGCGGAGAGCAGCAGCACCCGGGTGCGCAGCCCGTCGCGGACCGCCGCCCGTACGACCCCCAGGCCGTCGATGTCGGGCATCTCGTAGTCCACGAGCGCGACGTCGGGGTCGTCGCGCCGGATGGCCTCCAGCGCCTCCCGGCCGTCGCCTGCCTCGGCCACGACCTCGATGCGTCCGCTGTGGACGAGGCCGCGGGCGACCCCGTCCCGGAAGAACGGGTGATCGTCGGCCACGACGACGCGTACGCGGGCGTCAGACGATTCCATCGCCGCGTCCTCCCAACCCGGTGAATCGCGAGGCGCTGCCGCCGGTCGACGGCCGAGCCCCGCCCGGCAGCAGCATAGGCTGGTGGGACCCGAGGAGGTCCCGCATGACACCCGAGCAGCCCGAGCAGGCGGAGGTCCTCGCCGTCGCGGTCGAGCACGCCTGGCGGGGTGTGCGGCTGCAGGTGGCGTTGCGCTGGGCGCTGGTCGGCTTCGTCGCGCTGACGGTCGCCATCGTGCCGCCGCGCAGCCCCGTCGCCGTCGGCATCGCGGCGGGCTACGCGCTCTGGGCCCTCGGGCTGGCGCTGTGGAGCAGGCGGCGCGATGAGTGGGCGCTCCGGCTGGCGTGGCTGGCCTTGTTCGTCGACGTCGTCGTGCTGGGGGTGCTGACGCTGCTGACCGGCGTCGCGACGCCCAACAGCTGGACCTCCGACGTCCTGATCACCGGGTTCCTGCTCGTTCCCGTGCTGGCGGCCACCCAGCTGCGGCCGTGGGTGTGCGCGGCGGTGGTCGGTCCGACCGCGCTCGTCTACCTCCTGTCCGCCGCCGCGACGCGGGTCGCGAACGACAACGAGCCCTGGTCGTCGGTGTTGCTGCGCACGCTCGTCATCGTCGCCGTGGGGCTGGGCTGCGTCGGACTCTCCCGCATCCAGCGCTCACGGGTGCGCACGATTGGACGGCTGGTCCGCACCCGCACCGAGCTGTTGGCCGAGCTGACCGGCCTGGAGGAACGCGAACGGCAGGCGCTCGCGGAGAACCTCCACGACGGCGCCCTGCAGTACGTGCTGGCCGCCCGCCTCGACCTCGAGGACGCCCGCGAGACCGGTGGGGCGGGCTCGTTCGACCGGCTGGAGCACGCGCTGGCCGAATCCTCCCGCCTGCTGCGCTCGACGGTCGCCGAGCTGCACCCCGCCGTGCTCGCGCGCGCCGGGCTGCCCTCGGCGCTGCGCGACCTGGCGAAGACAGCGGGTGTGCGGGGGGGCTTGGACGTCGACGTCGACACCGCCGATTGGCCTGCCGGTCAGCGCACCGGCGCGGACGCGCTGCTCTACCGCACCGCGGGCGAGCTGTTGAACAACGTCGTGAAGCACGCGAAGGCCACGGTCGCGACGGTGACGTTGCAGCTCGTCGACGACGTGGCTCGCCTCGTGGTCGCCGACGACGGGATCGGCATGCCGCAAGCAGCAAGCGGCGGGGCGCTGCAACGCGGGCACATCGGCCTGATGTCGCACAGGGTGCGCATCGACGCAGCGGGCGGGCACCTGCTGACCGAGGCCAACACCCCGCACGGCACGGTCGTCACGGTCGAGCTCCCGGCCGCGGTGCACGCCGTCGTCTGACGCGGGCGTCGGTCGATCGGGGGACACGGGAATCAGCCACCCCGTCGGTCAGCAGGTGGACGTTCCCGGATCGGCCGCCGCGGCACCGTAGAGGCATCGGGGAAACACCCCGGAACAGCCGAGAGAGGCGCCCGCCATGACCACCACGACCTACACCAGCGACACCGTCCGCCTCCCGCGCCCGACCAGCGAGCCGACCGCCGCTGGGCGCCCCGTCCTGGACGCCGCGCGCCTGTGGACCGGCGGTCTGGCCACCGCCCTCGTGGCCGCGCTCATCGGCCTCGTCGGCGTCCTGGTCGTTCGGGTGCTCGCCACGCACGTGCCGCAGCTCGCGGTCGCGGGCGTGCTGGGCACCTCGTCGGGCACGGTCCTGCTGTGCACGACCGCCGCGGGCGCCGCGCTGGTCGCCACCGGCTTCGCCCACCTGCTGCTGATGTCCACCCCGCGCCCGATGGCCTACCTCGGCTGGATCGTCGGCCTGGCCACCGCAGCCGCCGCGGTGCTCCCGCTCACGACCGGCGTTCCGATCACGACGGCCCTCGCCGAAGGCCTGGTCAACCTCGTGATCGGCCTCGCGATCGGCAGCCTGGTCGCAGGCGCGGCGTACTCCGCGAGCCGCGGCACGTGCGAGCGCTGAACCCCCGGACCCCCGGACCGCGCAGGTCCGGGGGCCGCTCCCGTTTCCGCACTACTGCACCCCGCCCGTCCACCGTCGCCACAGTGGACAGGCGGGATCGGCGTGTCCTCCCCCGATCGGCGGAGCCCGCCTTCACCCTCCGCTCGGCGACGATGGCCCGGTGACCACGCAGGAGCACGGCCGCGACTCCCGCACCCTCGTGCTCTCCGTGGTGGCGTCCAGCGTCTTCACGGTCGGCTCGCTGGTGTGGGGTCTGCTCGCGGGCTCGCAGATGATCGTGTTCGACGGGCTGTACTCGTTCGTCTCGGTCGTGCTGTCGCTGGCCGCGGTGGTGGCGCTGCGGGCCGCGCGCCGGGGCCCCGACGAGCGCTACCCGTGGGGCCGCGAGGTCTTCGAGCCGTTGACGATCACGGTGAAGGCAGCCGCGCTGGCCGGTCTCTGCGGCTACGCGGTGGTCAGCGGGATCCAGGAGATCGTCGCGGGCGGCCGCGAGATCCACGCCGGGTGGGCGGTGCTGTACGGCGTCGTGGCCACGGCGATGGGAATCGGGGTGTCGCTCGTCCTGCGCCGGATGAGCCGCGGGGCCACCGACATCGTGCGGGCCGAGGCCGCGGAGTGGATGGGCGACGCCCTGCTCAGCGTCGGCACGCTGGCGGGCTTCGGGGTGGCGCTCGGCCTGCAGCTGACCGGGCGCGACGACCTCGCGCGCTACGTCGACCCGGCGATGGTCGTGCTGACCTCCGCGATCTACCTGCGGATACCGGTGCGGCTGTTCGCCGAGGGCCTGCGGGAGGTGCTGACGATGAGCGCGGGCCCCGCCGTGCGCGATCAGGTGACCGCGCTCGTCGGGGACGTGGCCGGGCACTGGCGGCTCGCCGAGCCCGCCGTCCGGCTGTCGAAGGTCGGCGCGCGGCTCGACGTGGACATCATGTTCCTGGTCGACGCCGCCTCCACCGCGCGCGCCGTCGAACAGTTCGACCGGGTGCGGGCAGAGCTGGCCGACCGGCTGGCGACGACGGGGCTGGAGCCGTCGCTCTCAGTCGGGTTCACCGCCGACCCGAGGTGGTTGGAGTGACCGGCCGCTTGCGCCGCCGTGGCCGGGGCCAGCACGATGGCGCTTCGTCGGGGGGACGGAATCCGAGGCTCACACACACCGTGCGCGGCTCACACACAGTGCGGGACGTGTGTGCGGGGCGCACACGGTGTGTGTGAGCGGGCGGCGGGGCGGCGAGCACGGGGGAGGACGCGGTGACGGCTGTGCGGAGCGCCACCGGCTGGTTCACTGCCCACGACCCCGGCCTGGCCACCCTGTGGCGCGCTCTGCGCGTCACCGCGGCCGCGAGCGTCGGCTTCCTGGTCTGCCGCTACGCGTTGAACGCCCCGGTGATCGCGACGTACGCCGTGTTCGCCGCGATCGCGCTCGGCGTGCTCTCCGACATCAGCGGGCCGCCCGCGCTGCGCACCCGCACGTTCGTCGCGGCGCTGCCGGTCGGGCTGGCCCTGGTGACGATCGGCACCGCGGCGGCGCGCTCCACTCCGCTGGCGGTCGTCGGGATGCTCGTCGTTGGCTTCGCCGTGGCCTACGCCGGGGTAGGCGGACCGCGCCTCACCGGCATCGCCAACGGCTTGCAGCTGTTCTACATCCTCCCGTGCTTCCCGCCGTACGACCCGGCCGCTCTGCCGCAGCGGCTGGCCGGGCTCACGATCGGCATCCTGCTCACCGGGATCGCCGACCGGCTGCTGTGGCCCGCGCCCGAGCCCCCCTCGTTCACCGA
The DNA here is from genome assembly GCA_036401495.1 of Pseudonocardia sp. Taxonomy (GTDB): domain Bacteria; phylum Actinomycetota; class Actinomycetes; order Mycobacteriales; family Pseudonocardiaceae; genus Pseudonocardia. Next base: position 17,544 of record DASWUV010000058.1, read on the forward strand.
CCGTCTCGCGGACGCCGCCGACGCGGTGCGCCACTTCGTCGCGGCGGTGGACACCGACCACCCGGACGGCCCGCGGGAGGCGGCCGAAGCGGCGATGGCCGGGCTGCGGCCCAGCAGCGTGCCCTCGGGCTCGCGTCCGACGGGTCCCGGCAGGCGCGACCGCGGCCTGACCTCGGCCGCGTCCACTTTGCGGACGATGGTCCTGCGCCTGGGGACGATCGTCGGGCTGCTCCCCGAGATCCACGGGCGGGCCGTCCGAGCCGACGCGGACGAGCTGCTGGGCGTCGTCGGCGGCACCCTCGCGCGGTGCGCGGCCGCACTGCGCGGCAGCGGACCACCGCCGGACAGCGGGCCTGCGCTCGCGGGCGTCGCGCACTTCTTGGACGGGCGCGCGGGCCGGATCGCGCACTGGATCGACGCGGACGAGCTGCCACCGGTGTTGCGGATCGGCGGCCTCGTGGCGGCCATCGGCGAGGCGAGCCGGGTGTTCGCCGTGGCCACCCGGGCCGGGACGGACGCGCCCCCCGACCCGACGGCGCCGTTGCCCGCCGCGGCCTGGTACCTCACCGTGCCCGTCGCCGAGCTGTGGTGGCGCCGGTTGCGCACGCACCTCACCCCCCGCTCGGTGTACTTCCAGAACGCCCTGCGGCTCGCGCTCGGCCTCGCCGCGGCCCGGCTCGCGGCCGACCTGCTCGACCTCTCCCACGGCTTCTGGGTGCTGCTCGCGACCCTGAGCCTCATGCGCACATCGGGGGTCGGGAGCAGGCTCGCGCTGCTCCCGGCGTTCCTGGGGACATTGGGCGGCGCTGTCGTGGCCGCGGCGATCCTCGTGCTGGTCGGCGACGACACGATCGTCTACGCCGTCGCGCTGCCGATCGCGATGCTCCTGACGTTCGCCGCGGGGCCGCTGCTGGGGGCCGCGGCCGCCCAGTTCGGGTTCGCCGTCGTCGTCTCCGTGCTGTTCGCCCAGCTGTCGCCCACGACGTGGCGGCTCGCCGAGGTCCGGCTCCTCGACGTCGTCGTCGGCGGCCTGGTCGGGGCGCTCATCGGGGCCGCGGTGTGGCCGCGCGGCGGAGCGGGTGAGGTGCGCCGATCGGCCGCGACGTGCCTGCGTCTGATCGCCGACGACATCGTCACAACGGTGCGAGCCGTGACCGGAGCGCCGTCCGCGGCGGCGGCACTGGCCCAGCCCGGGCCCGAGCACCGGTTGACCGCGCTCTTCGACGTCACCTACGCGCAGTACCGCAGCGAGCCGGGCCCCGCGGACCGGGCCAACGACTGGTTGGAGGTCCTCTCCATCGTGCAGCGGGCCGCGTCGGACGCGCAGTTCCTGCACGACCGCTATCCCGACCCGGCGCCGCTGCCGTGGCCCGCCGTGGCCGAGCGGCTGATCGCGGGGGCCGAGCAGATCGCCGACGCCTTCCGGGACGCGGCGGCGCAGGTCGCGTCGTCCAGGCCGCCCCCGCAGCGGCACCTCGTCGAAGGGCTCGACGCCGAGCCGCCACACGCGCACTTCACCGACGACCCGCACGCCACGCTGCGCGTCATCGACACGTGGGGCTGGCTGCACGGGCTCGCGGTCGACCTCGGTCGGGCCGAGCGCGCGGCCGCGGGCCGCTCACGGTGAGACAGTCACGCCTCCCGAAGAGCTCTACCGTGACGCCATGTCCACCGTGGTCTTGCGGGAGGCGGCGCGCCGCGCGTTCCTCGCCGGGGAGTGGTCGGAGGTGCGCGCCGCCGAGGTGATCCCCTCGGCGGTGGTCGCATCCTGGGGACGGTGCCGCCGCGCCGGGCTCGACCCCGACAGCGTCGCCGCGACGTTCCGCGGTGTGGGGCCCGATCCTGCCAAGGAGGTGTTCGACGCGTTCGTGGCGTCGGGCGCGCGCTGCAGCCTGGTGCTGCTCGACGCCGACGCGGTGGTGCGGTCCCGCGCCGACGGCGACCCCGACCTGGCCCGACTGCTCGACGGCCTACGCCTCGTGCCGGGCTACGGCTTCGACGAGGCGGCGATGGGCACCTCCGCCGCCACCCTCGCGTTGGCCGGGCGCACGGCGGTGGCGTTGTCCGGGCCGGAGCACTTCGCCGCCGCGTTGACGTGCCTGGCCGAGGCGGCGGCCCCGACCGTCGACCCGACGTCGCAGCAGGTGGGCGGCGCGGTCGTGGTCGTGTGCCACCGGTCGGCGGAGTCGACGCTGGCGCTGCCGCTGGCCCGGATGCTCGCCGCGCAGGTCAGCGAGCACCTCGCGGGTGAGCCGGACCGCAACATGCGGCTGGTGCTTTCGCGCCTGCGCGAGCGGGGCGACGGCCCGGACTGGGTGGTGGCCACCGACGGGCAGACGATGCTGACCAACGCCGCAGCCCGCCAGCTCGACGGTCCCGACCTGCGGGCGCTCGGCGACCTGCTGCTGGCCGGGATGGCGCTGGACGAGCGCGGGCACCGGCACGTCGACCTCCCGTCCGCCGGATGCGTCGACGTCGAGCTGGAGCCGCTGCTGCGCTCGGGCGAGCCGGTCGGCTGCCTGCTGGCCGCCGGGCCTGCCGCCCCGACGCGGGGCAACGGCGGCATCGCGGAGGCGACGCGCAGGCAGGGCTCCCACGTTGCCCCGGTGACCCGCCGCGACTACGCGCAAGATCTCCGCCGCGACCACGGGCCCGAACACGCGAAGGCCCGGATCCGGGCCAACCGCGAGCTGCTCACCCCGTACCTGCGGGCCCGGCACGAGGTCGCGGCGAGCATCCGACAGGGTCGCCACCACCTGTTGATCGGCGAGCCGGGCGTCGGCAAGCGGAGCCTGGCGCTCGAACAGTTCCGCCGTGCGCATCCCGACGGGCACGTCACCGACATCGACTGCGGCTCGTGGAGCGCCGACGCTCATCGCGCGACCGCTCCCCTGCTCGCCCGGCGCGACGGCCGGGCCCATCTCGTGTTGCTGCGCGCGATGAACCTGCTGAGCCCGGTGGCGGCGCGGCAGCTCGACGAGGCGCTGCGCCCGTTGATCGTCCTGCCCGAGCCGCCGCTCGTCGTCGGCTGCGTGGACACGCCCGCCGTCGACGCCACCCGGCCGTACGGGCTGCTGATGCGCCACTTCCACGAGATCACCCGCATCCCGCCGCTGCGCTACCGGCTCGACGAGGTGGGCGAGCTCGCCTGGTCGATCCTGCGCCGGATCTCGCCGCGCCGGTCGCTGCGGCTGTCGCTGCAGGTCGTGCGGGTGCTGGAGGGGTACGCGTGGCCGGGCAACATCAGTGAGCTGGAGGACGTCCTGCGCTACGTCGTCGCGCGCAAACCGCTGGGCGAGGTGCAGCCGCCCGACCTGCCGACGCTGTGCTTCCAAAGCCACGCCCGGCGGATGTCGATGTTGGAGACCGCGCAGTGCGACGCGATCATCCAGGCGCTCTACGAGGCGAACGGCAACCGGTACAAGGCCGCGGCCATGCTCGGGATCGCGCGCTCTTCGCTCTACCGCAAGATCGACGCGTTCGGCATCAGCTACATCGCCTGACGGCCCGTGCGCGGAAAACGTCGCCCTGGCGACGTTTTCCGCGCACGGGGGTTATGGCGTGATCACGACCTTCAGCGCCTCGTTCGCGGCCGCGTTCTTGAACACGTCGTAGGCCTGGTCGATCTGCCCGAACGTGAACGTGTGCGTGCCCATCTTCTCCGCCGGGATCCGGCCGCTCGCCACCATCTTGAGCAGCGTCGGGATCGACACCGTGTCCACGAGCCCCATGGTCACCTTGACGTTCTGGATCCACATGTCCTGCATCGGCAGCTCCACCGGTGTGCCGTGCACCCCGATGTTGGCGATCGTGCCGCCCGGGCGGACCAGCGACGCGGCGGTGAGCAGCGTCTCCGGGTAGCCGACCGCCTCGATGGAGACGTCGACGCCGAGCCCGTCGGTCAGCGCGATCACGTCGGCCACCGTCCCCGGCCCCACCTCGACCGCGTCGGTCGCGCCGAACTCCAACGCCTTCGTCAGGCGGAACTTGTTGGTGTCGACCGCGATGACCTTCGACGCGCCCCACAGGCCGGTGGTGAGAATGGCCGAGAGGCCCACCGCGCCCGCGCCGACCACCGCGACGGTGTCACCCGGCCGCACGCCGCCCGCGAGAACGCCGACCTCGTAGCCGGTCGGCAGGGAGTCGGCCAGGAAGATCGCCTGCTCGTTCGTGACGCCCTCGGGCACCGCGTAGAGCGAGGTGTCGGCGTAGGGCACCCGGACGAGCTCGGCCTGCGTGCCGTCGATCAGGTGGCCGAAGATCCAGCCGATCCCGCCGACGGTCTGGCAGTGCGACGGCATCCCGCGCTGGCAGTACACACAGCGCCCGCACTTCGTGATCGCCGGGACCAGCACGCGGTCGCCGACGGCGAACCCCCGCACCGCCTCGCCGACCTCGGTGACCGTGGCGACGGCCTCGTGCCCCAGGATCCGGCCTTC
>DASWUV010000059.1:0-25027 GCA_036401495.1 Pseudonocardia sp.
TACGCATCCGGGCGGAAAGGAGATTGGATGTCGACAGGGGTGACCCGGCTCGATGACAAGGACTACCCCTCGGTGACCATGGGCCAGGCGGCCCAGCTGCTGGACGTCCAGCCTGCGTTCTTGCGCAGCCTCGATGCCGCAGGGGTGCTCACCCCTCAGCGCTCCGGCGGCGGCCACCGCCGCTACTCGCGGCGCCAGCTCGAGCTCGCCTCCCGGCTGCGTGAGCTGTTCGACCAGGGAATGACCCTCGACGCCGCCGCCCGCGTCGTCGAGCTCCAGGACCAGCTCGAGTCCGCCCGCGCCCGGATCGCCGCGCTGGAGGCGGAACTCGCCACCCGCCCGAAAGACGACCAGGGGCCCACGGCGGGAAGCATCCCGTCGCAGGCCCCTGGGAGTTGATGGCGGGCACCGGCTGCCGAGTCGGCAGACCGGCTCAGGCGTCGATCTGCTGACGCCCGCTGTCGGTGTTGGCGATGGTGATCTTGCGGGGCTTCGCCTTCTCCGCGATCGGGATCCGCAGGGTCAGCACCCCGGCCTCGTAGGCCGCCTCGATGTTGTCGGTGTCGAGGGTGTCGCCGAGGAACAACTGGCGGGAGAACACCCCGAGGGGCCGCTCGGCCACCTGCATCTCCACTTGCTCTCCGTGGACGAAGGGGCGGCGCTCCGCCTTCACGGTCAGCACGTTGCGCTCCACGTCCAGCTCGATCGCGTCGGGGAGGACCCCTGGAAGGTCGAACGCGACCACGAACCAGTCGCCATCGCGGTAGGCATCCATCGGCATCGCGGTCGGCCGGGACCAGGTTCCGGCGTTGCTGCCGAACACCTGCTGGGTCAGGCGGTCGAACTCACGGAACGGGTCGGTGCGCATCAGCATCGCAAGCCACTCCTTTCATGATCGACGACAGGGCGGCGATGCTCTGGAGCGGCCCGAGGTGACCCGACCCCGCTCCAGATATTTGGAATCATAACTAGAGACTTGCTGCGGCGCAAGCCGGAGACTTACGGAAGTTCTGACTGCTGGTCCGGCGGATGCGGAACGCGAACCCACGGGTGGTTCGCGCCCCCGCGTGGCCGACTTCGCGTCGTGGGGTGCTCAGTTCACCGACGTCGCAGTCCGTTGAGGAGCAGGGCGAGCAGGCGGTCGGCTTGGGCTGCGCTGTCCTGGCTGTCCTGGACCGCCCAGGCGATGGCGCTGACCATCCTCAGCACGTCCGCTGCGTCTGCGTCGGCGACGATCGCGCCGGACTCCCGCGCCCGGGCCAGCAACGCGGCGCCCACGGCGAACATCCCGGCGTGCCAGGTCGACATCAGGTCGCCGCGGTCGAGCGCCGAGTTCAGCACCGCGGCCGCCAGACCCCGATAGGTCAGCCCATGCAGGAGCAGGGCACGCAACCACGTGGCCAACGCGTCGAGTTCGTCCTCGGCGCTCAACAGCCCGCGACCACGGCCGACCAACTCGGCTATCTGTTCGCCGAGCACCGCTTCGATGAGGTCCAGCCGGGTGGGAAAATGGCGATACAGCGTGCCGCTGGCCACCCCGGCCCGTCGGGCGATCTCGTCCAAGGACGCGTCGACGCCGAACTCCGCGAACGCCACTTTCGCCTGCTCGACCAACTGCTCGTAGTTGCGTCGGGCGTCGGCGCGCCTCGGCCGACCGATATGCGGCCGCGGATCGGGACCTGCAGGCACGACGACCACCCTGGCTTACCGGGGACAAAGTCCGCTACTGTGTCCTATTAACCGGACTATGCCTCACCTTACGGGTACGGTCGGTCGAGCGCGGAGGGCGGCCCATGGCGTCGACGGAACGACACGACAGGCAAGAAGATGGTCCGCACGCGGTTCTGGAGCGATGGCGTCGAGCCGCGATCAGCCAGTCCGCCGACGACATGCGGCGCGTGTACGCGGTCGACGCGGTGCACGAGTTCCCGTTCACGCTCCCGGGTCTGCCCTCGCGGCTCACGGGCCGGGACGACATCCTGAACTGGATAACCGCAGTGTGGACGACCAACCCGTTCACGTATGACCGCTACCGCACGCTCGTCATCCACGACACCCATGATCCAGACACGATCATCGTCGAGCAGGAAGCCATCGGGACCAGCACATCCACCGGCGAGTTCGCGCTTGCCAACATCGCCGTGCTGACCGTGCGCAACGGGCAGATCGCCCGGCTGCGGGACTACGTCAACATCCCGGCCGCCGCAGCCGCAATCGGACGCGACATATGAACCTCACTGGATGACCACGGGCGCATTCAGGCGAAGGCGATCAGATGCTCCAGCTGGCACACCGTCAGCATGCGGCGCAGCACTCCGCTCACCCCGGCCAGGGCGAAGGACCGGCCCTCGGCCCGACAGCCGTCGGCCATGGCCGCGAGCACCCGCACCCCCGCCACCGCGACGAAGCCCGTCTCCGCGAGGTCGACGAGGACGTCGGAGTCGGAGCACCTCACCAACTCCGTCAAGGCTGTGGCGGTGGTGTCGACCGTGCTCAGGTCGAGCTCGCCGAAGATCCTGATCCGCATCAGCCCTTCGACGTCGTCATGCTCGACGGACACGTAGGACGACAGGACGTTGCGCGTGGCGGCCACATTGTCGGACAAGGCGCGCCTCCAGTACAGCGAGCTCACCGCGCGGCGCAGCGAACCACCGGCTGATGGTCGCAACCGCCTCCTCAGCGTAGCGGCAATTCCCTGGCGTGCGCACGGTCCGTTGGTGTATCTCGGTGCAAGCCGGGGTACCTCCATCCGATGCGGACGCTGCTGGTGCTGCGGGCGTGCGGCCTCGGCGATCTGCTCGTCACCGTGCCCGCGTTGCGCGCGCTGCGTCGGCGCTTCCCCGGCCACCACGTCGTACTGGCCGCGCCCGCCGCGCTCACCCCGATCGCCCACCGTAGCGGGGCCGTCGACGAGGTCCTGCCCACCAGTGGACCCGACGCGATCGACTGGTCCGCAGCCCCGCCACCGGACGTGGCGGTCAACCTGCACGGGGCCGGTCCGCAGAGCCACCAGGCGCTCGACGCCACCCACCCGCGAGAGCGCATCGGCCTGCGCGCACCGGGCTGGGCCGGGCCGGACTGGGCCGACGTCGCCCGTACGCACCAGCACGAGCGAGAACGGTGGTGCGCCGTCGTCGAGGCGTTCGGGGTGCCCGCCGATCCGACGGACTTGGCGCTCCCCCGGGTCCACACCGCAACGGACGGCTCCGTCGTCATCCACCCGGGCGCCGCCTACGAGTCCAAGTGCTGGCCCGTCGACAGGTTCGCCGCCGTCGCACGCGCCCTGGACCGCGACGGCCACCGCGTCGTCGTCACAGGCTCGCTGACCGAACGCCCGCGGGCCCGTCACGTGGCCAGTAAGGCCGGGCTGCCCCGCGACCGGGTGCTGGCAGGCCGTACCGACCTGGCCGAGCTCACCGACGTCGTCGGCCGCGCCGCCCTCGTGGTGTGCGGTGACACCGGGGTTGCGCATCTGGCCAGCGCGCTCGGGACGCCCTCGGTCGTGCTGTTCGGGCCTGCGCCACCGGACCGCTGGGGTCCGCCGCCGGACGGGCCCCACGTCGTGCTCACCGACGCCTGCCGACGCCGTGGGGACCCGTTCGCCGACGACCCGGACCCCGCGCTGCTCGCCGTCACCGTCGACGACGTGCTGGGGGCCGCGACCGCGCTGCTGTATTGAGATCCGCCTGACCGGGTACTCCGCCTCCAAGCAGGACACATGGAGGTGATCGTGACGGTGGCGGAGAGTAAGAGACGGCGCGCTCGCTGATGAGCGGCAACGAGTATGGCCATCTGGCGCCCCTCTTCAAGGAGTTCGCCGATCTCGGTACCGACGATCCCCGCCGGGCCGCCCTGCGCAACGAGCTGGTCGCGGGCTACCTTCCCGTAGCCCGGCATATCGCTCGCCGATTCGCGGGCCGGGGCGAGCCGGAGGAGGACCTTGTGCAGGCAGGCACCCTCGGCCTGATCGGCGCGGTCGACCGGTTCGACCCGGAGCGCGGGCTGGACTTCCTCTCCTTCGCCGTCCCGACCATCACGGGCGAGATTCGCCGACACTTCCGTGACCACACCTGGGCGATGCGCGTGCCCCGAAGGCTCAAGGACATCCAGGCCGCGATCACCTCCACCGTCGCCGCCTTGTCCCAGGAGCTGGACCGCGCGCCCCGGCCGTCGGAGATCGCTGCCCGGCTCGACGTCCCGCTCGAGGACGTGCTCGACGGGCTGGCCGCGCAACACGCGTACCGCAACGACTCCCTCGACGAGGTCGGCCACAGCGGGGAGCCGCCGCTGGCGGAGCGGGTCGGCCTGCCCGATCCCGGCATCGAGGGCGTCGAGATCCACGAGACGCTCACCCCGCTGCTGGAGGCCCTGCCCGAGCGCGAGCGCACGATCCTGGTCCTACGCTTCTTCGGCAATCGCAGCCAGAGCCAGATCGCCCAGATCGTGGGCGTCTCGCAGATGCACGTCTCCCGGCTGCTCGCGCGCACCCTCAACGACCTACGCGCCGAGCTGAGCCGATGACGAGCGCGATGAGGAGATCTGGTGCCGGGTCGCGATCTACCGATGTTTGACGGCGACCATCCGGACGATCCGGCCCCGTCCCACACGCTGGCCGCGTTGCAGGCGGCGCTGCTGCCCGCGACCGTGCCCGTCCTGCCCGGCCTGGAGCTGGGCGCGGCCTATCGCATGGCCGACACCGGGGACGCCGTGGGCGGTGACTGGTTCGACACCGTCGTCATGCCCGGCGGCCACGTGGGGCTCGTGGTCGGTGACGTCGTCGGGAACGGCATCATCGGGTCGGCGGTGATGAGCCAGCTCCGGGCCGTGGCCCGGCAGCGGCTCGCCTCGGGGGCTGCGGCGGCCGAGGTGGTGACCGACCTCGACCGGGTCGCGCGCGGGCTGCCGGGCGCGGGCTGCGCGACCGTCTGCGTGGCCACGCTGGATCGGTACGCCGGCGAACTCCTGTACTGCTGCGCCGGACATCCTCCCCCGCTCGTCGTGACCTCCGACGGAAGCAGCCACCACTACCTGCCGCTCTCCGGCGCGAGTCCGTTGGCGACCGGCGCCACCTACCGGGACACCGCGGCCCGGCTCGGCATGGACGACCTCGTCCTGCTCTACACCGACGGTGTCATCCAGCGGCCGGGACGACACCCCGCGCGCGCCGCCGCAGAGCTCGCCGAGGTCGTCGCGGACGTCGCTTCCGGACGCCTGCTCGGCACGGGCGGGCGCGATCCCCGCCTGCTCACACAGCACGTCTGCGACACCGCCATCGACGTGCTCGGCCGAAGCACCGGGTGGCGCGACGACGTCATGCTCCTCGCCGCCCGTCGACGTCCGGTCGTCGGGCGGATGGAGCTGACCCTGCCCAACCAGCCCATGGCCGTGCCGACGGCGCGGGCCGCCCTGGAGTCCTGGCTCGTGGCGCTGACGATCGACCCGCTCGTGGTCTCCGCCGTCCAGCACGCCGTCGGGGAGGTGGTCACCAACGCCGTCCAGCACGCCTATCCACGCGGATCCGACAACTCCTGCACCGTTGCGCTGAGCGCCGAGCTCACGCAGGAAGGGGTCGTCGAAGTCGAGGTCGTCGACCGTGGCCGCTGGCGGGAGAATTCCGGCAGCCCGTACCGCGGCATGGGTCTCGAGGTGGCCGCCGAAATGGTCGACGACATTTATATCGACCGGGCCAAGGGCGGGACGACCGTGGCGCTCCGGCACAACGTCAGCCATCCGATCACGGTGCTGACGCCCCCCTTGACCGGGGCCCTGTCCGGCGACCGGCCGTTCATCGCCGCACTCACGGACGTCGAGGATCCCGACGCGGTACTGGTCATCCACGGCACCGTCGACGCCATGACCGCTCCGCAGCTCCGTATCCAGCTCCGCGCCGTGACGTGCAACGGAACCCGGACCTGCGCGGTCGACCTGACCAGGGTCACCATTCTGACGAGCGCGGGCGTGAGCGTGCTGCACGAGGCCACCGACCGCAGCGCGGCCCAGAACGAGCAACTGCTCCTGTTCGCGGCCCCCGACAGCACGGCGTTCCACGTCCTCGCGATGAGCGGGCTGCCCGCGGTGTCGGAGTACCCGGCGTAAGCGTCACCGGGGATGAGCAGGGCCCGCCTGTTGCCCGGGGGGAGTGTGCACCCGCGCGAACACGGCACCAAGGGCGACGAGGGCGGTGAGCGCGTGGATCAGCGTGCCCGCGAAATTGACGCTGAACACGTTCAGCTCCGGCCGGACGGCTCCGAGTAGCCCGACGACGACGAGCACGAGACACCCGACGAACACCGCCACACCACTGATGCGGGCGGCACTGACCGCGGCCGCGCCGCCCAGCGCGACGATCGCGATGACGACGTGGGCCAAGCTCTGTACCCCGTTGAGCTCCACGCCCAGCAGCAGGCGGCCGGTGTCGTGGCCGACGAGGTCGGTGGCCGGATCGCCGAGGAAGAAGAGTCCGGTGATGCCCCAGAGGAGATAGAACGCGCCGATGATCAGCAAGAGGATCTGAGGCAACACGAACCGTGCGGGCCCTACATTCTGGTCTGACATTTCGTTCGCGTACCCGGTCGTTCGCAAGAGATGCAGACCGTCGGCGTGATCACACCACGCCGTCCTGGTCCACTTCGAGAGGCTGACGGTCGCGCAGATGACTGGTCAGCATCTGCGCCGTCCTGGTGGACTCGTCGGCTGCGTGGCGGTACTCGCCGGACTGCTCCTGTTCGGACGAGGGCCGTGCGGCGAGGTGCCGGGCCAGTACCGCGTGCTCCTCCAATGCCGCCGTCGCAGACCACAGCTTGGCCTCGGCGTTGACGCGTTGCGCCGCCTCCAACGTCTGCGGGGAGTACTGGTGCCCGACGTGGCACCGGAAGTAGAAGACAGTATCCAGATCGATCTCGGCGAGACTCCCGCCGCACTCCGGGCAAGCCAACCTGGTCAGGCGGGACTCGTCGGGCGAAAGGAAGGCGACGTCGTCGTGCTCGGGCATGCTTGCGGTGATGTCGAGCTCCTTTGCGGGGTGCAGCGACCGCCGAACGTCGCCGAGCAGTTCCGCCGCGGTCGGACCGATCGCGCGGACGGGCAACGTGAGGGCGTCGGGCACCGCGGCGCGCGCGGCCCGCGGCATCGACGAGAAGGCGGCCTCGGCGGGATCCTGGACAATGACCCGACCGCCCGCGCGGGCCACCAGCGCGGCGCCGACGGCACCGTCGTCGAGGGTGCCGGACAGCACCACCGCGACGACGCCGGGCCCCGCCCACCGCGCGGCGCTGGCGAACATGGGATCGACCGCGGGGCGTTGCCGGTTGATGGTCGGACCCGCGCTCAGCCGGACCCGGCCGTCGACCACCAGCAGATGCCGGTCCGGCGGCGCCACCATGATCCGGCCGGGCTGCAGAGGGCGGCCGTCGACGACGTGCTCGGCGGCCAGCCGCCCGGAGCGCGTGAGGATCCGCGGCAGGTTGCTGCGCGCCCCGCGGCCGATGTGCAGGGTCAACAGAACGCTGGCGGGCAGGTCCGCGGGCAGTCCTGCGACGAGCGAGATCGCCGCCTCGACCCCGCCTGCGGATCCGCCGACCACGACGACACCGCCTCGAGCGTTCACCGCTCGCGCATACCCACTTCGCGACAGGTCAACCGTGAATATCGCCGACGGAAGAGCTCAGCAACGCCCAGACCGTCTTGCCGATGTCGTGCGGGGTCGTACCCCAGCTGTCGCTGAGTTCCTCGACGATCAGCAGTCCGAACGTGCTCGGCTGCGAATCGCGGGCAGGCCGTGTGGGCAGACGCGACGAACTGTCGCGGACGGCGATCGTCAGGCCGCGGCCGTCGCAGGTGAGCAGGAGGACCGGTTGGCCGCCCGCATGCTGTACGGCGTTGGTGACGAGCTCGTTGACGACGACGGCGGAGCGGTCGTCGATGTCTTCCCGAATCTGCCAGTCCGAGCATGCGGCCCGCACGAGCGCACGGGCATAGCCCGGCGCGACCGCCCCGCCGGGCAGCTCGGCCGAACGGTGGATGCGCCGCGGCCTGCGCGCCAGATCGGCCAGCGCACCCGCACGGTCGGCCGCCAGCGGAACCTCGGCGGTCCCCCCCAGTGCGCGCAGGGCCGACGCGACCGACCCGTGGGCGTCGACGAGGGCCAGCCGGGCGAGCGGCCAGCCGCCGGTCCGCGCGAGCGCCGTCGGGAACACGGTGACCGCGGCGGGCCACTGCACGACGACATCCGCCACGTCGACGAGCAAGCGCCCGCGGTCCATCAACAGCTTGTACATCAGCCCGCCGAGCGCGGTCGACGAGCGTAGCGTCAACGCGCCGGACACCGTCAGCGTCGTCGGGTCAGCCTCGTCGATCGACCACGTCAGCTCGTCCATGGCCTCGGCCCCCAGACCGTCGGCAGGCCATTCAGTTTCCCCCTTCGCGGGCGGCCTGTCACCCCTACCGAGCACCGATCGCCGCTCTGAGCGCGGAAACGAGTCGCTCCGGCTGCGTGACGGTGACCGTCATATTGGGGTGCCGCAGGAGACCGGTCGGTTCGATCCCGCTCACCGGGTTGTCGAACACGACGCAGACGCCCGCTGTCGTCGTCGTGCCGAACGTGATGCCGCGGTCGCTGAGCGAGAGCCGCGCCCCGAGCACTTTCCATGCCGAATACGGCCCCGCGACATCGGCCGACCTGATGTTGGCTGCCGTCGTCGTCACCCGCCACGGGCCGAACCGGACGTCGAGCACGTCGCCGTCGAAGCGCACGCCATCGCCCAAACGCGGCAGCCTCGCCAGGCGTAAGAGGCGCGGCAGTCCCTTTGAGCCGGGGATGGCGAACGGGAAGTACCCGGGTCCCGGCAGCCCTGACGGCTGGTGAGATGGCGACATTGCGCTGGGTGCCACGGTGACCGCTCGGTCAAACCGGCGTCGGCTTGACGGACGAACGACGCCACGCCACGCTCGTTCCCTGCGCTCGGCTGAGCGTGGGATCGACGGCGTCGGGGAAGGCTCATGTCCATCGATGTCTCTGTGCGGGCCTGGTGCGGCGACCGGTTCGCGGTGCTCGCCGTCGACGGCGAGGTCGACGCCGACGGGGGCCTGGTGCTCGCCGAGGCGATAAGCCGCATCGCCCGAACCCAGCAAGCGGTGATCGTCGACCTGACCCATGTCCGGCTGCTCGCCGCCGCGGGCCTGCACTGCTTGAACTGCGTTGACCAGCCGACCGACGGCGATCAGGGTGCGCTCCATCTCGTGTGCCCGGAGTCGTCGATCGCCTCCACCATCCTGCGGGCCACCCGACTGCATGATCGCTGGCCCGTGCACCGCGACTTCGCACAGGCGGTCGACGTCGTCATGAGTCGCTCGTCAGTGGAGCTCGCGGTGGGAGGACCGCATGTCCCGACCTGATCCTGCCTTCGAGGCCCTGCTCGAGCACCTTCGCACGACGCGGGGATTCGACTTCACCGGCTACAAGCGCGCCAGTCTCATGCGCCGCATCGACCGGCGGATGGCACAGCTGGGTGTGCACGACTACGGCGACTACGTCGATCGCCTCGAGCTGCATGCCGAGGAGTTCACTGCGCTGTTCAACATGATCCTGATCAACGTGACGGGGTTCTTCCGCGACTCCGAGGCCTGGGAGCTGCTGCGCGAGCAGGTTCTGCCGAAGGTGGTCAAGCCCGAACGACCGGCAGAACCGATCCGGATCTGGAGCGCGGGATGCGCGTCCGGCCAGGAGGCCTACACGCTGGCGATGGTGCTGGCCGAGATGCTGGGGCCCGCGGAGTTCCGCAGCCGGGTGAAGATCTACGCCACCGACGTCGACGACGAGGCACTGGCTCAGGCCCGACAAGGCGCCTACACCGACCGAGAGGTCCAAGGAGTTCCTCCTGACCTGCTGGACCGCTATTTCGAACGGGCGGGCGGCCGGTACGTCTTCCGCAAGGACCTGCGCCGTTCGCTCATCTTCGGACGCAACGACCTCGTGCAGGACGCCCCGATCTCCCGGATCGACCTGCTGGTCTGTCGCAACACCCTGATGTACTTCACGGCCGAGGCCCAGGCCCGGATCCTCACGAAGTTCCATTTCGGCCTGGCCGACGCGGGCGTGCTGTTCCTGGGCAAGGCCGAGCGGCTGCTCAGCCACAGCGCGCTCTTCGTCCCCATCGACCTCAAGCGCCGCACGTTCCACAAGGCGCCCCGCGCCCACGTGCTGGACGCAGGCCTCTACGCCGATCCGCCCGCCGCCGCGCGCGCCGAGCTGCCCGAGCTGGACGCGTTGCGCAACGAGGCCATGCTCACCGTCCCGATGCCGCACGTCGTCGTGACGGCCGACGGGTTGCTCGCGCAGACCAACCGACAGGCCGAGATGCTCTTCGGGGTCTCCCGCCGGGACGTCGGACGCCCCTTCCACGATCTCGACGTGTCCTATCGACCGCTGGAGCTACGGCCCGGCATCGAGCAGGCCAAGACCGAGCGCCGCACCGTCCGCGTCAGCGGCGTCATCTACGCGCGCGGCCCCGAGATCACCCAGTTCGACGTGCAGGTGAGCCCCCTCATCGGGGCGGACCACCAGCTGCTCGGGGTCGGCGTGACCTTCCACGACGTCACCGACTTCAGGCGTCTGCAGGACGAGCTCGAGCAGGCCAACCTGCAGCTGGAGACCGCGTACGAGGAGCTGCAGTCGACCAATGAGGAGCTGGAGACCACCAACGAGGAGCTCCAGTCCACGGTCGAAGAGCTGGAGACCACCAACGAGGAGCTCCAGTCGACGAACGAGGAGCTCGAGACGACGAACGAGGAGCTCCAGTCGATCAACGACGAGCTGCACTCCATCAACGACGAGCTGCAGGACCGCACGGGCGAGCTCGACCGGACCAACGGGTTCCTGGAGACCATCCTCACCAGCCTGAGCGCCGGTGTCGTCGTCCTCGACCCCGACCTGCACGTGCAGGTGTGGAACCGCCAGGCCCAGGAGCTGTGGGGCCTGCGCGCGGAGGAGGCGGTCGGCCAGCATTTCCTCAACCTCGACATCGGCCTGCCCACCGGCCATCTGCGGCCGATGATCCGCAACGTGCTGAGCGACGGCGACCAGCCCGCCGAGCTCAGCGTCGCTGCCGTCAACAGGCGAGGTCGGACCATCGACGTCCGGGTGGGGGCCAGCGCCCTGCACGACAAGGAAGCCACGGTCGGAGTGATCATCACCATGGAGGGCGTCGACCGCGCCCACGACTGAAAGGGCCCGGGGGGTGCGCGCCGGAACGACTCGCCGGTGCGGCGGTGCGCCGGTGCGGGTTCGCGGCGACACCGCGGTGGCGACACCGAGGTTGTGGTGCTCGCACCGGTGTCGCAACGCCCGCGCCGACACGACAACGCCGGTGCGACGACCACCGGGCTCCCGGCGAACGACGTCGCGGCCGACCGACGCGACGACCATGATCAACCATCAATCCGCGCGACCTCTCATCCTTAAGAGGGGCCCGCGTGACCGGTCGGCGGTTTCGTCGGGACCTACCGCGCGGCATGCTGCACGGATGGCCCATGAGCGCCCGAGCGAGCAGACCGAGCGGGTCGCCGAGCTCGCGCGACGGCGGGAGGAGATCACGCAGCGCTTGCTCCAGCTGCGGGCGCACAACACGGCCATCGCCCGGCGGGGAGCACAGGGGTCGTCGACCGCCGATATGGCGGCCGCGCACGAGGCGGCCTGCGTCGCCCGCGACCACGCCGCCGACGCCTACGCCCGCGCCGCCCATCGCCACATCACCGCGGCCGCCGCCCACGACCGCGCTGCCTGCTGGTTCTCGACGGCAGGCGACGACAACCGCGCCCGGTACCACCGTCGGGCGGCCGAGGCCGACCGGGAGGCGGCCGCGCTCGACGAGCACGAGGCTCAGGTCGCGGCCCGGTGACCGGGTAGGGCGAGGACGGCGTCGACCACGCGCGCGGACGTGAGGTCCGCCATGCACGCCGGGCCGTGCTCGCTGAGCGGGCAGGCGGCTTCCCACCAGCACACCTGCTCGGTGATGGCGGTCGGGCGGCGGTGCGGGCAGCCGGGGAGCCCCTGCAGATCGGCTGAGGGCGGGTCGAGGCCGTAGCGCCCGGCGACGGTCGGGCCGAACAGGGCGACGGTCCCGGCACCCGCCGCCGCGGCCACCCGGACCGGGCCCGTGTCCGGTCCGACGACCACCCCGCCGCGCAGGCCGACCGCCGCGAAGAACGCGGCCAACCCGCGCAGGTCGACCGGCGGCACGTCCTCGCCGAGCACGAGCACGGGTATCCCCCTGCAGGCCATGTCCGCGGCGAACCCCCGGCGGTGTGGCCAGACCTTGACCGCCATCCCCGCGTCCGGCACCACCACGACGGGCGCCGCGGTCCCCGCCACCAGATCGGCCAACCGCCGCACCCCCGCGGCGCGTTCGGCCTCCGTGAGGTGGATCCGCGGCGGTTCGTAGGGGCCGTCCACGAGGCCTTCGTCGGCGAGGATGCGCAAATAGCGGCGACTGACCAGCTCGTCGGGCGGCGGGCGGCGCCACAGGTCGGTGACGCTGCGGGGCACCCGCCGGGCGATCTCGGCGGGGATGTCGTCGTAGCGGGTCGTGCTGACCACGAGCTCGTAGGGCAGGCGCTCGAGCTCGGCGACGACCGCCGCGCGCTCGTGGCCCTTCTCCGCCGTGCGGACCTCGGCGACCGCCGGGTCGTCAGTGAGCAGGACAGACCCGGGCGCGTGGGTGAGCACCCGCACGTTCGCCTGCGGGTGGCGGCGGGCCAGCGCGTGGATCGACGGCAGGAGCATCACCAGGTCGCCGATGCCGCCGAGCAGGTCGATCACGAGGATGTCGCCCCGCACGGGTTCAGCCCCAGAAGGAGGTCCAGCCCCGGAAGGCGGTTCAGCACAGGCCATGGCTGTGCACCCTCCGCCCGACCTCCGCGTAGAGCTCCTGGTGTCGCGCGGCGATCCGTTGCCACGTCCGCTCGGCGCCCACCTCGGCCCCGCCGCGCGCGATGCGGGCCCGCAGCGCGGGGTCCGCCAGCAGCTTCTCGAGCGCGTCCGCCACCGCACCGCCGTCGCGCACCCGCCGGGCGACGACGACGTTCTCGCCGTCCACGAGCTCGGGATCGGCCGGGTCCGCCGCCGTGACCACCGTGGGGAGGCCGTGGGCGAATGCCGAGAGCAGCGCGCCGCTCTTCGTCGTCGCGCCCGCCGTGAACGGGAAGACCGCGACGTCGGCGGCGTGCAGCGCGGCCGAGACCTGCGCCGCCGCCAGGTGCCCGGTGATCGTCACGTGGTCCTGGACGCCGCAGGTCGCGGCCCAGTCGGTCAGCTCACGCCGGAAGGCGCACGCCTCGTCGGCAGGCAGGGCGAGCGAGGTGAATCCACCCAGCACGAGCAGGTGCAGCCGATCGTGGCGGGGACGGAGCCGGGCCACCGCCTCGATCAGGTAACGCACCCCCTTGACCGGGTGGACGAATCCGAAGAACACCACGACGTCGGCGTCGAGGGGCACCCCGAGGCGCGCGCGGACCGCGGCGCGCCCTTCGCCGGGGCCGGAGTCGGCGACGTTCGGCGCCAGCGGGACCGTCACCGCGGCGCGGCCGAGGCGCGCGGCCACCGTCGCCGCGTGCCCGGCGTTGGTGGTGAGGACCGCGGCGGACGCGGGGGCGAGCCGCCACGTCTCGCGGTCGAGCCGCGCCCGGCGTTCGAGGCCCGCCCACGCCCTCGCGGGCACCCATGAGGGCGCCGCCCACCAGCCGTACTCGTGCAGCGTGGTGACCACGGGCGCACCGACCACGTCGGGGATCAGCCCGATCCACGGCGAGAACCGGTACGCCGACGGGGCGAACTGGACGTGCACGAGTGTGGGCGCCATGGCGCGCAGCCTGCGCGCAGCCTGCGCGGCCCCGAGCGGACCGGGGTCGGTCGGCACGGGCACCACGTTCGTGCCGTGTGCGCGCAGTGCGTCGACCAGGTGGGCGGTGTAGTCGGCGACGCCGTCCTGGGCCGGGTCGGCGCGACCGTGCACCATCGCGATCGTCACTGCTTCTTGGTTCCCGCGGCGACGAGGGTCAAACGTGTCCGGTTCGCGGGCCGCCGCCGGGGGAACGCCGTCGTTGTGACCGGCTTCGAGCATCCCGCAGCGCTGTCCGGACCCCCGATTCCCTGGAACGAGCTCGGCAGGCTGCTGGTCGTGCGCCCGGACAACCTCGGCGACGTGCTGCTGGCGGGCCCGGCGATCGCCGCGCTGCGCAGGGCCGCTCCGCACGCCCGGCTGGACCTGCTCGCCTCGCCCGCGGGCGCGGCGGCGGCGGCGCTGCTGCCCGAGGTCGACGACACGGTCGTCGCGCGCGTGTCATGGCAGCAGATCGAGACGACCGCGGAGCCGCCGGACACCGAGCTCGTCGCGACCCTCGCCGAGCGGCACTACGACGCCGCGGTGCTGCTCACGTCGTTCTCCCAGTCGCCGTGGCCCGCGGGGTACGCACTGCAGCGCGCCGGGGTGCCCGTGCGCGCCGGGACGTCCAAGGAGTTCGGCGGCACCGCGCTCACCCACTGGGTGCCCGCGCCCGACGACGGCCTGCACCAGGTCGACCGGGCGTTGTACCTCCTGCGGCGGCTCGGGATCGCCGACGCGACGCCGAACCTGCACGCCAGGGTCCCCGCGCAGGGCAGGGCGGCCGCCCGCGCTGCGCTGACCGCGGCGGGCGTCGCCCCCGACGGGGCGTACGCCGTGGTGCTGCCCGGCGCGTCGTGCCCGGCGCGACGCTGGCCCGCCGAACGGTTCCGCGCGGCGGCCGCGCAGTTGGCGCACGACGGGCTGCCGGTCGTCGTGAGCGGCCCGGCGGCCGAACGTGAACTCGTGGACGGCATCACCGCCGACGCCCCGCCGGGCATCGTCGGCATGGCCGGGGGGCTCGACGTGGCGGGCCTGGCAGGCCTGCTCGCGGGCGCCGCGGTGGCCGTGACGAACAACAGCGGCGGGATGCACCTCGCCGACGCCGTGGGCACCCCGGTCGTCGCGCTGTTCGCCGGAACCGAGGACGAGGGGCAGTTCCGGCCCCGGTCCGTGCCCGCGGCGGTGCTGCGGATGCCCACGTGGTGCAGCCCGTGCAGGCAGTTCCGGTGCCCGTTCGGCCTCGAATGCCTCGACATCACGCCCGCGGCGGTCGTGGCCGCGGCGCTGCGCGTCGCTCGTACAGCGGCCCAGCGGTAAGAGCCGACCCGGACGGGTATACGGCGGTGTGGACGCGCAGCTGCAGGACGAGATCGCCGCCTTGGTCACGGAACGCGTAGCGGCCGAGGTGGCGGCGCGGCTGCCCCCGCTCGTCGCGGAGGCCGTGGAGCACGCACTGGGAGCCCCGCGGATCTACGGCGACGAGCGCAAGCTGCACCTGCACCCCACGGCGGTGGTCAACGACGCCCTGTTCAACCTCTCCTCAGGGGAGATCACCGTCGAGGAGTACGCCTTCTTCGGCCACGGCGTCGCCGTCCTCACCGGCACGCACGACATCACCACCTTCGACCGCGCGCGGCAGATCGCGGTGCCGAAGAGCGGCCGCGACGTCGTCATCGGGCGGGGGGCGTGGGTCTCGACGAACGCGCTGGTGCTCGGGCCGTGCCGGATCGGCGAGCATGCCGTGGTCGCCGCGGGCAGTCTCGTGCGCGCGGACGTGCCGCCCTACGCCGTGGTCGCGGGCGTGCCCGCCCGCGTGGTCTCGATGATCAGCGAACGCCCGTCGTGAGCGCGGACGTGGCGGCAGAGCTCGGACGGCTGCGCGACGAGCTGGCCGAGACCCGCGCCGAGCTGGCCGCCTTGCGCGAGCAGTACGCGCGGCGCGACCGCAGCCCCCGGTTCGCGGCGATCTACCCCGCTTTCGAGGACCGCTTCCGCGGCTCGGAAGCCGACGTGCGCGAGCGGTTGTCGATCTACCTGCCCGAGGTGCGGGCCGTCGTCCGCCACGACGTGGCGGGCCCGCGCGTGCTCGACCTGGGGCCGGGGCGCGGCGAGTGGCTGATGTTGCTGGCCGAGGCGGGCGTCGTCGCGACGGGGGTCGACGACAACGAGGCCATGGTGGCAGAGCTGCGCGGCCGCGGCCTGGACGTGGTGTTCGACGACGCGGCACGCCACCTCGGCGCCGTCCCGGACGGATCGCTGGACGTCGTGACGGCGTTCCACGTCGTGGAGCACCTCGATCTCGATGCGCTGCTCGAGCTGCTGGCCCAGACCAGGCGGGTGCTGCGGCCGGGCGGGTTGCTCGTGCTCGAGACGCCCAACCCGGCGAACCTGGTCATGGGCGCCTGCAACTTCTACCTCGACCCCACACACCGCTCCCCCGTCCCGGCCGCGCGGTTGCAGTTCCTCGCCGCGGCGTGCGGGTTCACCGCGATCCGCACCTGGGAGCTGCACCCGAAGGAGCACGTCGACCTCTCCACCATGCGGGTCGACGGCATCGGGGCGGCCGACACCGCTGTGCTCGCCGCCGCGTTGCAGAAGGGCCTGTTCGGACCGCAGGACTACGCCGTGCTCCTGCGGACCCCGCACTAGGAGGGTGAGGTGCGGGGCACGCCGATGTGCACGACCTTCGTCGTGGTCATCTCGTCGAGCAGCTCCGGCCCGTAGCCGTACCCGCCTCCGCTCGCGCCGCGCGGCTGCGCGGAGCCGCCCGGGGCGCCGCCGAAGACATCGTTCACCTTGACCGTGCCGACCGGCAGCGCCCGCCACGCCTCCTGCGCGTGCGCCATGTCCGGGGTGAGCACGGTGGCCGCGAGGCCGTAGCGGTCGGCCGCAGCCTCGCGCAGCCCGGTCGCGAAATCGGGCACGACGCGCACCGGTGCGACCGGGCCGAAGGTCTCCTCCCGCAGCACCAGCATGTCCGGCGTGCAGCCGGCGAGCACCGTCGGCGGGTAGAAGGTTCCCGGCCCGTCCGGCACCACGCCGCCGGTCAGCAGCTCGGCCCCGTGCGCCAGCGCGTCCGTGACGTGGGCGTGCACGAACTCGCGCTGGCGCCCGTCCACGAGCGGGCCGATCCGATCCGCCCACTCCGCGGCCTGCGCGACGAGCGCGGCGAGGAACGGCTGGGCCAGCGCGGCGTGCACGAACACGCGCTCGACCGAGACGCAGATCTGCCCGGCGTTGGCGAAGGCGCCCAGCGCCGCCTGCTCGGCCGCCCACCCCGGATCCACCCCGGCGTCGACGAGCAGCGGGTCGTTGCCGCCGTTCTCCAGCAGCACGTGCGCGCCCGTCCTGGCGGCCGCCGCGGCGATCCGTGCCCCGGTCGCCGAGCTGCCGACGTGCGCGATGACGTCGACGGGGGCCCCCGCCAGCTCGGCGCCGACCGCTCCGTCGCCGTCGACGATCTCCAGGACGCCGTCGGGCAGGCAGGCGGCGACGAGCTCCGCGAAGCGGCGGCCGGTCTGCGGGCAGCGCTCGCTCGGCTTGTGCACCACGGTGTTCCCGGTCACGAGGGCGGCGCCGAGCAAGCCTGCCGCGACGGCGACGGGGTCGTTCCAGGGCGTCAGCACGACGGCGACGCCCCGCGGGCCCGGCACCATCAGGTCGGTGGCGTGCCAACTGCCCTGCAGCGTGCGGCCCCGGTGCAGCGGCCCCAGCTCGGCGTACTGCACGAGCGTGGCGACGGCGGCGTCGACCCCGCCGCGGGCATCGGCCGCCACCTTGCCCGTCTCGCGTTCGTTGAGCCGCGCCAGCTCGTCGGCGGCGGCCCGCACGGCCTCGGCGGCCGCGTGCACGGCCGCGCCGCGCTCCTGCGGGGAGGTGCGCGACCAGCAGGCCGCCGCCGTCCGGGCGGCCGATACGGCATCGCGGCAACGCTGCGGCGACGCCATCTGGACGCGGCCGACCAGGTCACCGGTGCGCGGATCGTGGACGGTGATCTCACGGTCTTCGAGGAGGGTCACCGCTCAGAGCTACCCGACCTCACCAGCGCATATGCGCTCCCGACGGATAGTTACACAGAGTAGTAGATGTGACGGTGAGTAGCAGTTGCCGAGGAAGGGTTTCAACTTGTGTGGTTTGTGGATCTCTCAAGGTATGACCGGACCATTTCGGCCCGCAGCCGTCCTGTTCGACCGGGACGGCACCCTCGTCGTGGACGTGCCCTACTGCGCCGACCCCCGCCTCGTGCGGCCCATGCCGACAGCTGCCGCTGCCCTCGCCATGCTGCGCGCGGCCGGGATACCCAGCGGCGTCATCACCAACCAGTCGGGCATCGGGCGGGGCATCATCACCCGCGCCGCCGCCGACGCCGTCAACGCCGAGGTCGACCGGCTGCTCGGGCCCTTCGACGTGTGGCGCACCTGCCCGCACGCGCCCGACGACGGGTGCGCCTGCCGCAAGCCCCGGCCCGCCATGCTGCTCGACGCCGCGGCCCAGCTCGGCGTCGAACCGGAAAGGGTCGCCTTCGTCGGTGACATCGGGGCCGACGTCGAAGCCGCTGCGGCGGCGGGCGCTGTGGGGGTGCTCGTGCCCACCCCGGTCACCCGGCAGGCGGAGGTCGCCGCCGCCCCGGTGGTCCGGCCGACGCTACGTGCCGCCGTCGCGTACCTCCTCGCAGGCGGCGGCGAGGAAGCGGCGTGAGGCGTACGCTCATCGTCCGCCTCGACGGGGCAGGCGACGTGCTGTTGGCCGGTCCCGCCGTGCGGGCCGTCGCCGCCCGCGCGGAGGTGACGATGCTGTGCGGGAAGGCAGGCGTGGGCGCCGCACAGCTTCTTCCGGGGGTCGTCGACGTCCTGACCTGGGCCTGCCCCTGGATACTCGCCGATCCGCCGCCGATCCGCCGCAGCGACCTCGACCGACTCGTCGCCGCCCTCGCGGAGCGTCGGTTCGACGAGGCGGTGGTGCTGACGTCGTTTCACCAGTCGCCGTTGCCTACTGCGCTGCTGCTGCGGCTGGCGGGGATCACGCGGATCACGGGTGCGTCCGTCGACTACCCGGGTGCGCTGCTCGACGTCCGGCTGCGCCCGGGCGAGGACCTCCCCGAGGACATCCCCGAGCCCGAGCGCATGCGCGCCATCGCGGCCGCCGCGGGCTATCCCGCCGCGGACGACGACGGCCTCGCGGTGCGCTCACCCCCCGACGTCACGGAGCTCGTGCCCGAAGGGCCCTACGTCGTCGTGCACCCGGGAGCCGACGCGGCCGCGCGGCGCTGGCCCGCAAGCAACGCTGCGCGCGCCGTCGGGTTGCTGGCCGACGCCGGGTGGCCGGTCGTGGTGACGGGCGGCCTCGACGAGCTCGCCCTGACCGCTGCCGTCGCGGGCTCGGCGGGCGTCGACCTCGGCGGCCGCACCGACCTCGCGCAGCTGTCGGGCGTCGTGGCCGGTGCGTCCGCGGTGGTCGTCGGCAACACCGGGGCGGCGCACCTGGCCGCCGCGGTCGGCACCCCGGTCGTCTCGCTGTTCGCGCCGGTGGTCCCGGCGGTGCGCTGGCGCCCCTACCGCGTGCCGCACGTCCTGCTCGGCGACCAGCACGCCGCGTGCCGCGGCTCACGGGCCCGCGAATGTCCGGTGCCGGGCCACCCCTGCCTCGCGGACGTCACACCGGATGCCGTCGTGAGCGCCGTCGCGGCCCTCACCAGGACCCCTGTCGCGCAGGTGTCCGCGTGAACATCCTGATCTGGCACGTCCACGGCTCATGGACGACGGCCTTCGTGCAGGGCGGCCACCGCTACCTCCTGCCCACGCTCCCCGAGCGCGGCCCGTGGGGCGGCGGCAGGCCCGCCGCGTGGGACTGGCCCGCGAACGCGGTCGAGGTGTCCCCCGACGAGCTGGCGCACGCGGACATCGACGTCGTGGTGCTCCAGCGGCCCGAGGAGGTCGAGCTGGCGACCGAGTGGCTCGGCCGCGTCCCCGGGCGCGACGTGCCTGCCGTCTACCTCGAACACAACGCGCCGCGCGGGCCCGCTGCCGCCACGCGCCACCCGTTCGCCGACCGCGACGACGTGCTGCTCGTGCACGTCACGCACTTCAACGCGCTGATGTGGGACACGGGGCACACCGCCACGGCCGTCGTCGAGCACGGCGTCATCGATCCCGGCCCGCGCTGGACCGGCGAGCTGCGCTCGGCCGCCGTCTGCATCAATGAGCCGGTCCGCCGGGGCCGGATCACCGGAACGGACCTGCTGCCCGGGTTGGCGCAGGCCGCGCCGCTCGACGTCTTCGGCATCGGCGTCGACCGGCTGGCGGCGCACCTGCGCTGCGACCGCGTCCGGGCCGTCGCCGACCTGCCCCAACACCGGCTGCACGACGAGCTGGCCCGCCGGGCCGCCTACGTGCACACGGCGCGCTGGACCTCGCTCGGGCTTTCGCTGATCGAGGCGATGCTGCTGGGCATGCCGGTCGTCGCGCTGGCCACGACCGAGGTGCCCGAGGTGGTTCCGCCCGAGGCGGGGATCCGCTCGAGCGATCCCGAACGGCTCCGCGCCGGGCTGCGGCGGCTCGTCGAGGACCCGGCCGCGGCGGCCGCCGCAGGCAAGGCCGCCCGTGCGGCCGCGCTCGCCCGCTTCGGCGTGGACCGCTTCCTCGCCGACTGGGACGCGGTGCTCGACCGGGTCGCCGCCGCAGGGCCGACCCTGCGGTCCCCCGCCTTCCCCCATCCCTACTCCCTACCGACAAGGAGCTGATCCGTGCGCATCGACATGGTCTCCGAGCACGCGAGCCCCCTTGCCGACCCCGGTGGGCACGATTCCGGGGGGCAGAACGTCCACGTCCGCGAGCTGAGCCGGGCGCTGGCCGCAGCAGGCCACGAGGTGACGGTGCTGACGCGCCGCGATGACCCCGACCTCCCGGACGTCGTGGCGTTGCAACCCGGCGTGACCGTCCGGCACGTACTCGCGGGGCCGACCCGCCCGATCCCCAAGGACGACGTGGTCGGCCACCTCCCCGAGCTGGCCCGCGGCCTCGAACAGAGCTGGCTGACCGACCCTCCCGACATCGTCCACGCCCACTTCTGGATGTCGGGCATCGCGGCGGCCACCGCGTTGCGGGACCTCGCCATCCCGCTGGTGCAGACCTTCCACGCGCTCGGCTGCGTCAAGCGGCGCCACCAGGGTGCCGCCGACACCAGCCCGGGCGGCCGCATCCCCGCGGAGCGGCTGCTCACCCGCCTCGCCGACCGGGTCGTCGCGACGTGCGAGGACGAGCTGTTCGAGCTGATCCGCATGGGCGCGCCCCGCAAGCAGGTGTCGATCGTGCCGTGCGGCGTCGACACCGCGATGTTCGCCCCGGACGGTCCTGCCGTGCCCCGCGGCGACCGCCCGCGCCTGGTGAGCATCGGGCGGCTGGTGCGGCGCAAGGGCGTCGACGAGGTCATCACCGCGCTCGCCGCGGTGCCGGACGCGGAGCTGCTCGTCGCGGGCGGGCAGGCCGACGCCGAGACCGACCCCGACCCGGACACCGCGCGGCTGCGGGCGGTGGCCGCGGACAACGGCGTCACCGAGCGCGTGCGGTTCCTCGGCGCGCTGGCCCGCAATGAGGTGCCCACGCTGCTGCGATCGGCGGACGTGGTCGTGTGCGCGCCATGGTACGAGCCCTTCGGCATCGTGGCGCTCGAGGCGATGGCGTGTGAACGGGCGGTGGTGGCCACGGCCGTCGGTGGCATGCAGGACACCGTCGTGCACGGGGTCACCGGGCTGCACGTGCCACCCCGCGAGCCCGACGCCCTCGCCGAGGCTCTGCGCGAGCTGCTGAGCAGCCCGACACTGCCCGCGGTGTTCGGGAGCGCAGGGCGCGCCAGGGTGTTGGCCCGCTACACGTGGGACCGCGTCGCCGCCGCCACCGAGCGGGTCTACGACGAGGTGCTGGACGAGCACGTGGGCCCCTCCGTACGGGTGGCGGGAGGCCGTCGATGAGCCGCACCCGCCCGCAGACGCCGTCCAGCCGCGACCTGCTCGACGACCACGTCGACCGGCTCGCCGCCGCGCTGCCCGCCCTGCGCTCCTCCGGCGACACGCTCGCCCGCTGGGGCATGACCCTGGCCGACCGGCTCACCAGCGGGGGCAGGCTGCTCGCCGCGGGCAACGGCGGCAGCGCCGCCGAGGCCCAGCACCTGACGGCCGAGCTCGTCGGCCGCTTCGAAGGGGACCGGCTGCCGCTTCCCGCGATCGCCCTGCACGGCGACACCTCGGCGATCACGGCGATCAGCAACGACTACGGCTATGAGGAGGTGTACGCGCGGCAGGTGCGCGCCCACGCCCGATCCGGCGACGTGCTGCTGCTGCTGTCGACCAGCGGACGCAGCCCCAACCTGCTCGCCGCGGCCCGCGCGGCCCGGCGCTGCGGCGCCGAAGCGTGGGCGTTGACCGGAGCGGGACCCAACCCGCTCGCCCGGCTGTGCGACGACGCGGTCTGCATCCCCGGTGACACCGCGACGGTGCAGGAGACGCACCTCGCGGCCGTCCACATGCTGTGCCGCGCCGTCGAGGCGGCGCTGGCGTCGATCGTGCCCACCATCGAGACCGGCGAGGCAGACACCCCGTTCGCCGCGTCCCTGCCCTGAGGACCCACCATGACCCAGACCCAGATGACCCACAGCGAGATGACCCAGACCGACCAACGCGCTGCGCCGCAGCACGACACCACACGACCGCTGGGACGGGTGCTCGTCACGGGCGCCGCGTCCGGGCTCGGCCGCGCGGTCGCACACGCGGTCGCGACCGCGGGCGGAACCCCGCTGCTGCTCGACCGGGTGGACCCGCGGCCTGCCGGTGACCCGCAGCTCGCCGACGCCCCGAGCGCGCTGGTCGACCTGGCCGATCCCCGTGCCGCCGAGGACGCCGTCCGCCGACTGGCGCAGGACGGGCTCGACGCCGTCGTCACGGCGGCGGGCACCGACGCCTGCGGCCGGATGGAGGATGTGCCCGGGGCCGCCTGGGACCAGGTGGTGCTGGTCAACCTGCTCGGCACCGCCGCGGTCGTCCGGGCCGCGCTGCCCGCCCTGCGCGCAGGCCGTGGCCGGATCGTCACCGTCGCCTCGACGCTCGGGCTGCGCGCACTGCCCGACGCCAGCGCCTACTGCGCCTCCAAGTTCGGCGTGGTCGGGATGACCCGTGCGCTGGCCATGGAGCTGCAGGGCCAGGTCGGGGTCACGCTGCTCGTCCCCGGTGGCATGAACACCGCGTTCTTCGACGGCCGCACCGAGCAGTACCGGCCGGGGCCCGACGCGATGCTCAACGACCCGAACGAGGTCGCCGCGGCCGTGCTCTTCGCCCTGGGCAGGCCCGCGGGGTGCGAGGTGCGCGAGCTGATCGTCACGCCTTCGGTCGAGCCGTCGTGGCCGTGACCGCGAAGCTGCGCGGAGCGGGGCGCCCCGGCACCGTCGACGCCGTCGACACCATGGACGCCATCGACATCGCCGGGCTCATCGCGCGGACCTCGCCGCGGGTGCTCGTGGTCGGGGACGCGGTGCTCGACGGCTGGGTCAGCGGGCCCGCCCACCGCACGGGCCGCGACGGGCCCGTACCGGTCATCGAGCTGGCCGACACCCGCACCGCGCCCGGGGGCGCCGCGGGGACCGCCGCGGCCTTGGCCGCGCTGGGCGCCGACGTCGAGCTGGTGGCCACGCTGGGCGACGACCACGACGGCAGGTTGCTGCGCCGCCAGCTGGCCGAGGCCGGGGTGCGGACGGAGCGGTGCGTGCTGGATCCCGCCCGGCCGACCGCCGCCAAGCGGCGGGTGCTGGCGGGCGACCCGCCTGAGCATCCAGTCGCCCGGTTCGACGTCACCCCGCCCCCGATGGGCGCCGCGGTCGCCCGCGCCCTCGCCGACCAGGTGAGCTCGGCGCTCGGCGACGGGACGCAGGCCGTCCTCGTGGCCGACTACGGGCTCGGCACCCTGTCCGAGGCCGTCCGACGCAGGCTGGCCCGCGGCCGGGCGCGGATCGCGCTGTTCGTGGTCGACGCGCACGATCTCGCGCCGTGGTCGGCGCTGCGGCCCGACGCCGTCACCCCGAACGTCGCCGAGGCCGCGGCGTTGCTGGGCGAGCCGGTGCCGCACCGCGACCGGCCGGGATGGGCCGCGGCCCGGCACGACCGGCTCGTCGACGCGGCCGGAGGGGCTGACGTGCTCGTCACGCTCGACGTCGACGGCGTCGTGCGGCTGCCTGCCGACGGGACGCCTCCGCGGCGGGTCGGCGCGGCGGCTCCCGCGCCCGCCAGCCACTGCAACGGCGCAGGCGACGTCTTCGCGGCCGCCTGGACCGCGGCCCGCTGCGTGGACGCGACCACCGAGGTCGCGCTCACCCTCGCTCAGGCGGCGGCCGACGTCGTCGTCACCCGGCCGGGCGCGGCGCCGTGTGCGACGGGGGCGCTCACCGCCCGGCTCGCCGCCGCCGCGCCCGGCCGCATGCTCGGCCACCACGATCTGCTGGCCGTGCTGGCCGAGCACCGCTCCGCCGGGCACCGGGTGGTCTTCACCAACGGCTGCTTCGACGTGCTGCACCGCGGCCACGTCGCGTACCTGCGGCAGGCCAGGGCGCTGGGCGACGTGCTCGTGGTCGCGCTCAACAGCGACGCGAGCGTCGCCCGCCTGAAGGGCCCGACCCGTCCGATCAACCCGCTGGAGGACCGGGCGGGGGTGATCGGCGCGCTCAGCGTGGTGGACCTGGTCACGGCGTTCGCGGCGGACAGCCCCGTCGAACTGCTGGAGCTCGTGCGGCCCGACGTGTACGCGAAGGGTGGGGACTACACCGCGGAGATGCTTCCCGAGACGCCGGTGGTGGAGGCGCTCGGCGGCGAGGTGCACATCCTGGACTACCTCGCCGACCACTCCACGAGCGCCATCGTGGCCCGCGCACAGGTGCCCGCGCCCGGCGAGGTGGCCCGATGAGGGGCGGCCGGGTGGTGGTGATCGGGGACGCCTTGCTCGACGTCGACATCGAAGGCCGGGTCGAGCGCACCACGCCGGACGCGGGGCTGCCGGTCTTCGACGTCACGAGCGAGGCGGCGCGGCCGGGCGGCGCAGGCCTCGCCGCCGCGGTGCTCGCCGCCGACGGGATGGCCGTCACGCTCGTCACGGCGCTGTGCGCGGACGAGGCGG
>DASWUV010000060.1:0-20611 GCA_036401495.1 Pseudonocardia sp.
CCGAGGGCCAGCGCGCCGAGCAGCCACGCCCAGCGCCGCCGCCCGGATGCCTGCCGCGCCCCCGCCGCCCCGCCTGCCCCCGGCGTCGTCGACGTGCGGGTGGTGGCCCCCGTGTCGGCCCGCACACCGGCGGGCGGCGTCGGCGGCTCCCCCGACAGCAGGGCCGTGGCCTGCACACCGGTCAGGCGGGCGCGCGGGTCCCGCTGAAGCAGTCCGGCGATCACGGCGCCCAGCGGCCCGCGGGTGCGCGCCATCGGCACGTCGGCGTTGACGACGGCCGCGATCGTCGCGGCCGTCGACTCCCGCGCGAAGGGGCCGCGGCCCTGCAGGGCGAACCAGAGCGTGGCGCCGAGGCCCCACAGGTCGGAGGCGGGGTCGGCGACGCCGCCGTCCAGCCGCTCGGGCGCCATGTAGCCCGGCGAGCCGACCAGCGAGCCGGTGACGGTCAGCCGCGGGTCGTCAGCGGCCTGGGCGATGCCGAAGTCGGTGAGCGTGACACGCCCGTCGGCGCCGAGCATGACGTTGGACGGCTTGACGTCGCGGTGCACCACCCCGCGCTCGTGAGCGGTGCGCAGCGCGCCGAGCAGCCGTCGCGCCACCTCCATGGTCGACGCCTCGCCCAGCGGCCCGTTGCGCGCCACGACGTCGGCCAGCGTCGGTGCCTCGATGAGCTCCATCACGATGTGGTCCACGCCGCCGTCGCTGACGACGTCGTAGACCGTGACGATCGAGGGGTCGTTCAGCCGACCGGCGGTGCGCGCCTCGCGCAGCAGCCGCTCCCGGAACAGTCGACGTTCCTCGGGTCCGAGGCCGTCGGGCAGGTGCAGCTCCTTGACCGCGACGTGCCGACCCATCATCCGGTCCTCGGCCCGCCACACGATGCCCATGCCGCCGCGACCCAGCTCCGCCAGCACGACGTAGCGGCCACCGATCACGCGCGTCGGCGTCACGGCGCTCACAGGCACCACTTCACCCGACGACCATCGTCGACGGTCGCGAGGCCGACGGGCTGTAGCACGCGCCCAGCGTTCCTCAGCCGCAGGTCGTCCCGCTCACCGGGGTCAGGTAGTTGTCCAGCACCCAGTCCCCGTCGGCCAACTGGCGGAACCCGTTCGACACGGTCGGCGTCGCGGTGACGGTTGTGCCCTTGGTGAGCTGCTGCACCTGCGCCGACGTGGCTGTGGCCTGGTTGCGGACGTTCACCCCGTCCCCGTCCACCGTGAAGGTGCAGGACGCGCCCGTCGCGGAGGAGCGCACCGCCGAGAGCCCACCGCGGTCGATGAGCGACAAGAAGGTGAGCAGCAGCCCGATCAGGATCACGAACGGCCAGCCGCGGAAGTTGAACCGCCGCTTGCCGCCCTCGCCCTCGACGAAGAACAAGTACCTGCGTTTGGCCATGTCTCTCCCCGGGACGCCGCCGTCTCCGAAGGATAGTCGGCTCCGCCTCCAGTGCGCCCACGTCGAGCGGGCGGGAGATAGCGTGTCATCGGAGCAGGTCTACGAGTCGAGAAGGCGGACGATGAAGGTCATCTACACGTACACCGACGAGGCACCGGCCCTGGCGACGCACTCGTTCCTACCCGTGATCGAGGCCTTCGCGGGGGCGGCAGGGGTGGACGTCGAGACGCGCGACATCTCGCTGGCCGGGCGCATCCTCGCGGCGTTCGGGCTCGTGCCCGACGCGTTGGCCGAGCTGGGCGGGCTGGCGACGACGTCCGAGGCCAACATCATCAAGCTGCCCAACGTCAGCGCGTCGATCCCCCAGCTCAAAGCGGCGGTCGCCGAGCTGCAGGCCGCGGGGCACGCGGTGCCCGACTACCCGGAGAACCCGCAGACCGACGAGGAGAAGGCCGCGCGCACGGCATACGACGCGGTGAAGGGCAGTGCGGTCAACCCCGTGCTGCGGGAGGGCAACTCCGACCGCCGCGCGCCCGCGTCGGTCAAGCAGTTCGCCCGCACGCACCCGCACTCGATGGGCGCGTGGTCGCCCGAGTCGGCCTCGCACGTCACGACCATGACCGACGGCGACTTCCGGCACTCCGAGATCTCCTTCACCGCCGACCGCCCGACGACGCTGCGCATCGAGCACGTCGCTGCCGACGGCACGGTGACGGTGCTCAAGGCGTCGCTGCCGGTGCTGGAGGGCGAGATCGTCGACGCCGCGGTGATGCGCAGGGCCGCCCTGGACGCCTTTCTCGCCGAGCAGGTGGCCGACGCCAAGGCGCGCGGCGTGCTGTTCTCCGTGCACCTCAAGGCGACGATGATGAAGGTGAGCGACCCGATCCTGTTCGGCCGGGCCGTGGTCGCGTACTTCGCCGACGTCTTCGCGCAGTTCGGGGACGACCTCGCCGCGGTCGGCGCCAACCCGAACGACGGGCTGGCCAGCGTCCTGACCGCGCTCGGCAAGCTCCCCGACGACAAGCGGGAGGCCATCGAGAAGGCGATCACCGCGACCTACGAGTCCGGCCCCGCGCTGGCGATGGTCGACTCCGACCGCGGCATCACCAACCTGCACGTCCCCTCCGACGTGATCATCGACGCGTCGATGCCCGCCGCGATCCGCGCGTCGGGTCAGATGTGGAACGCCGCGGGCGAGCAGCAGGACACGAAGTTCGTCATCCCCGACTCGTCCTACGCCGCGCTCTACGCCGAGACCGTCGACTTCTGCCGTGAGCACGGCGCGTTCGACCCGGCGACGATGGGCACCACCCCCAACGTCGGGCTCATGGCGCAGAAGGCCGAGGAGTACGGCAGCCACGACAAGACGTTCCTGGTGCCCGCCGACGGCGTGCTCCGCGTCGTCGACCTGGGGGACGGAAGGGCCGACGAAGGAGGCGCGGGGCGGGTAAGGGAGGTGCGCCTGGAGCACCACGTCGCGGCGGGCGACGTCTGGCGCGCCTGCCAGACCAAGGACGCCCCGATCCGCAACTGGGTGGAGCTGGCCGTGGGCCGGGCCCGCGCGACGGGCGCCCCCGCCGTCTTCTGGCTCGACGAGACGCGCGGACATGACGCCCAGGTGCTCGCGAAGGTGCACGCCCAGCTCGCGGAGCTCGACACCGACGGCCTGACCATCGAGATCCTCCCCGTGGCCGAGGCCACCCGGTACACGCTGGAGCGGGCCCGCCGCGGCGAGGACACGATCTCCGTCACCGGCAACGTCCTGCGCGACTACCTCACTGACCTGTTCCCCATCCTCGAGCTGGGCACGAGCGCGAAGATGCTCTCGATCGTCCCGCTGATGAACGGGGGTGGCCTTTTCGAGACCGGCGCGGGCGGGTCGGCGCCCAAGCACGTCCAACAGCTGGTGCGGGAGAACCACCTGCGGTGGGACTCACTCGGCGAGTTCCTGGCGCTGGCCGTCTCGTTCGAGTTCCTCGCCGACGCGACGGACAACGCGGGCGCCAAGGTCCTCGGCGCCGCCCTGGACGCGGCCACCGGGACGCTGCTGGAGAACGGGAAGTCCCCGTCGCGGCGGGTCGGGGAGCTGGACAACCGGGGCAGCCACTACTACCTGGCCCTGTACTGGGCGCAGGCGCTGGCGGCGCAGACCGACGACCCGGCGCTGGCGGCGAAGTTCGCCCCGCTCGCCGCCGCGTTGGCCGACGCGGAGGAGACCATCGTCGGTGAGCTGGCCGCGGTGCAGGGCGAGCCGGTGGACCTCGGCGGCTACTACCTGGTGGACAAGGCCAAGGCGGACACCGTGATGCGCCCGAGCCCGACCTTCAGCGCGGCGCTGGCCAACTTCGGCTGACGCCTGTGCGCGGAAAACGTGGCTATAACGACGTTTTCCGCGCACGGGCGCGTCAGCGCTAATCGGGTTGCGGGGTGCCATAGCGTTGTAAGACGTGCTTTCGCCGTACCCGCAGCTTGTCCGGGCCGGGTTTCGGCGCTATGCCGCCTACCGCCAGGCCGCGCTCGCCGGGCTGGCGACCAACGCGGTCTTCGGGCTGCTGCGCGCATCCGTGCTGGTCGCGGCGCTGGCGGAACGCGGCCCCATCGCGGGGTACGACATCGCCACGGCCGTCACCTACGTGTGGCTGGGCCAGGGCCTGCTCAACGTCGTCAACCTGTGGGCCGACCGCGCACTGGCGGGGCGGGTGCGCACCGGCGACATCGTCATCGACCTCGGCAGGCCATGGGACCTCCACAGCGCGCTGCTCGCCGACGACCTCGGCAGGGCGGGCTACGCCGTGCTCATGCGGCTGCTGCCGCCGATGGTCATCGGGATGGTGTTCTTCCCCTTCCGCTGGCCCGAGCATGTGGCCACGTGGGCGTTGTTCGCGGTGTCGACGCTGCTCGGCACCGTTGTCAGCTTCGGCATCCGGTTTCTGCTGAACCTCAGCGCGTTCTGGCTGCTCGACGCGCGCGGGGTGCTCGCGGTGTGGGGAACGTTCGGCGGCCTCCTGTGCGGCCTGATCATGCCGCTGCAGTGGTTCCCGGCGTGGGCGCAGGCGGTGCTCGCGTGGACGCCGTTCCCCGCCCTCTTCCAGACGCCGATCGACGTGTTCACCGAGCGCGGCGACCCCTGCGTCCTGCTCCTCCACCAGCTCGGGTGGGCGGTGGTCCTGTTCGGACTGGGGCGGGTGGCGCTCGCGGCGGGCGCGCGGCGACTGGTGGTGCAGGGTGGATGAGTCGACGGGGTCGGCCGCTCAGGTCTATGCACGGATCGTCGCCTCCCGGATCCGCGGCCAGCTGTCCTACCCCGGCTCGTTCGCGCTCGACGTCGTCGCGCAGCTCGTCGGCCAAGGAATCGAGCTGCTCGCGATCCTCGTGATCTTCACCCAGGTCACGTCGCTCGGCGGGTTCTCGGCCGCCGAGGTCGTGCTGATCTACGGGTTGGCCGCCACGGCGTTCGGGCTGGCCGACCTCGCCGTCGGGCAGGTCGAGGCGCTTCCCGACTACATCCGCACCGGCGAGTTCGACGTGATGCTGCTGCGTCCGCTCGGCACCCTTGCGCAGCTGCTCTGCGCCGACGTCCAGCTGCGCCGGGTCGGCAGGGTCGCGGCGGGAGCGGCCGTGCTGGCCTGGGCGCTGCGCGACGTCGAGTGGACGCCCGTGCGGATGGCCGTCGCCGTCGTCGCGCCGGTGGCCGGTGCCGTGATCCTGTCGGCAATCTGGATCGCCGCGAACTGCGTGTCGTTCTGGCTGGTCGACGGGCGCGAGGTGGCGAACTCGGTGACCTACGGCTCCGACTTCGCCACCTCCTACCCGATCACGATCTACGGCCCGTGGCTGCGCCGAGTCATGTGCTTCGCCGTGCCCGGCGCGTTCGTGGCCTACTTCCCGGCGCTCGCCCTGCTCGGCCGTCCCGACCCGCTCGGGCTGCCTGCGGCACTGCGCTACTGCTCGCCGCTCGTCGCGCTCATCGCCGTCGGCGTAGCCGCGTTCGTCTGGCGCATCGGCGTGCGCCACTACCAGGGAACGGGGTCCTAGTGGCGATCATCCAGACGGACGGGCTGCGGCGGGAGTTCCTCGTCGGCACCCGGCTGCGCCGCAAGCGGGTGACGGCCGTCGAGGGCGTGACCCTGACCGTCGCCCCTGGGGAGGCGGTGGGCTTCCTCGGCCCGAACGGGGCCGGCAAGTCCACGACGATCAAGATGCTGACCGGGGTGCTCGTCCCGACCTCCGGGCAGGCACGGGTGTGCGGCCTTGACCCGGTGCGTGAGCGGCGTGAGCTGGCGCGCCGCATCGGCGTGGTGTTCGGGCAACGCAGCCAGCTGTGGTGGGACCTGCCGCTGCGCGAGAGCTTCGCCCTGCACGGCGCGATCCACCGGGTGCCCTACCGGGAGCGTCTCGACGAATGCATCGAGCTGCTGGACATGGGCGAGTTCCTGATGACGCCCGTGCGGCAGCTCTCGTTGGGTCAACGGATGCGCGGTGAGGTCACCGCCGCTCTGCTGCACCGACCTGAGCTGCTGGTACTCGACGAGCCGACGATCGGACTTGACCTGGCGAGCAAGGAGCGGCTGCGGGCGTTCCTCGCCGACGTCAACGGGCGCGGCGACGTCACGCTGCTGCTCACCACCCACGACCTGCCCGACGTCGAACGGCTGTGCAGGCGCGTCGTCGTCATCGACAAGGGACACGTGCTGGTGGACGACGAGCTCGCCGCGCTGAAGGCGCGGTTCGGCGGGGCGCGGGAGGTGGTGGTCGACCTCATGACGCCCGTCGCGCCGCTGACCGGCCTGCCGGGCGTGCATGACGTGGCCGTCGAGGCGGGCGGGCTGCGCCAACGCCTCGCCTTCGCACCGGCGGACACGACCGCGGCCGCGGTGATCGCGGCGGTGGCAGCACGCGCCCAGCTGCGGGACGTGGCCGTCGTCGAACCGTCGATCGAGGACCTGGTGCGGACGCTCTACGCGGGCTGAGCAGCTCCGGCGGGCACCGTCAGCCCAGTGTCAGCGAACCGCGCGTGATCTGGACCGCCAATACCACCATCACGACGCCGAAGCCCGTGTAGCACAGCACGTCGATGGCCTTGCCCCGGATCGCCAGCAGCCCCACGCGCTCCGCGGGCACACACAGCCGCAGCAGCGCCGCCACCAGCAGCGCCGCCCCGAGCAGCACCGCACCCCGACGCCAGTGCTGGGTCAGCACCAGGCCCATCGCGACCACAGCGATGACCGCCACCGTGGCCGCGGGCAGATACGTCGGCAGGCGCGCGCGGCTCACTGCGGCAAGCTCCGTTCGGTATCGATGCTCACTACGGCAAGCTCCGTTCGGCTGCCTCCACCACGTTCGTCAACAACATCGCCCGCGTCATCGGGCCGACTCCGCCCGGCATCGGCGCGAGCAGCCCCGCCACCTCCGCCACCTCCGGCGCCACGTCGCCGACCATCCCCAGCTCCGTCCGCGTCACCCCCACGTCGAGCACCGTGGCCCCCGGCGCGACCATGTCGGCGGTGATCAGGCCACGCACTCCGGCCGCCGCGACGACGACATCGGCCCGGCGCACCTCGGCCGCCAGGTCCCTGGTACCGGTGTGGCAGAGCGTCACCGTGGCGTTCTCGGTGCGCCGGGTCAGCAGGAGGCCGAGCGGTCGGCCGACGGTCACCCCGCGGCCGATCACCGTCACCCGCGCCCCGGCCAACTCCACGCCGTAGCGCCTGCACAGCTCGACGATCCCGCGCGGCGTGCACGGCAGCGGGGCCACCTCGCCGAGCACCAGGCGGCCGAGGCTCACCGGGTGCAGCCCGTCGGCGTCCTTGGCCGGGTTGACGCGCTCCAACGCCGCGCCCGCGTCCAATCCTTGCGGCAGCGGCAGCTGGACGATGAAGCCGGTGCATGCGGGGTCGGCGTTCAGCTCGTCGATCACGCGCTCCACATCGGACTGCGAAGCGTCGGCGGGCAGCTCCCGCTGCAGCGAGGTGATGCCGACCTTGGCGCAGTCGCGGTGCTTGCCGCGCACGTAGGCGCGCGACCCGGGGTCGTCGCCCACGAGCACCGTGCCCAGTCCGGGCGTCACCCCTGCCGCGGCGAGCTTCTCGACCCGCCCCGTCAGCTCGCCGAGGATCTCCGCCAGAGCGGCTTTGCCGTCCATCACCGTCGCCGTCACGGCACTCATCGTTCCAGGTTCGGAGCGCTGTGCGGGCCACGGGCAAATCCGCGTCGCGAACAGCACGATTGCATAACGAGTTGACGGCCTCGGCGGCGGTGCCGAAACGGGCGACCCGTGGCTCGCGGCCCCGCTGATTCTCACGCGCCGAGAATCGACAAGATCGGCTTCGCCGGTTCCCCGCCGATCGAGCGTTCACAGTGGATGATCGGCGGCGCGGCGGAGTCCGCTGGTCCGAACGCCGCGCGTCGGGGCAGTAGGTCGCGGGCGATCGGACGCGCACACTGGCCGCCGTCCGGTGCAGAACCGGGCTTCGAGCGCTCGACGAGGAGCCGATGATGAGTGTGGAGAGCGACGTCCAGTCCGGTCCGACCATGGCCGAGGCACCTGCCGCGGCCCCCGTGGGGAACCCGGCCCCGCTGGGATTGGCCACCTTCCTGCCCGGCGCGCTGTCGCTGGGGCTGTGGCTCGTCGGCTACCTGCCCGCAGCCGACCTGGGGGCGATCGCCCCGGCCGTGCTGTTGTCGTCCGGGCTGTTCCTGCTGGTGGCTACGGTCTGGGCTGCCCGACTCGCGGCGAACGCCGTGGCCTGCATCTTCGGCGCGTTCTCGGCGTTCTGGTTGAGCCTGGGCGTGCTCGTCGCGGCCGTCACCAACGGCTGGTTCGGGCTGACGGCGACCAGTTCTCCGCTGCCGACGTTCCTGCTGGCCTGGCTCATCGTGTTCGTGATACTGACGCTGGCCACGCTGCGGCTGCCGCTCGCGTTCTCGGCGGGATTCATCTTCGTCGACATCGCCGTGGCACTGGTGCTGATCAACGTGCTGAGCGGCGCGGCGATCTTCGCGATGCTGGCGGGCATCGCCGTGTTCGTCTTCTGCGCGATCTTCGCCTACATCTGGTTCGACGCGCTGAGCCAGGAACTCGGCGGGCACGCCATGGCGATGGGCAACCCGATCCAGCACTGATCCTCCGCAGCGCGGCTCGTGGTCCGGCTCGCACACACCGTCTGTAGCCCGCACACACGTCCCGCAGTGTGTGCGGGCCCCGCACGGTGTGTGCGAGGCCCGCGGAGCGGGGTTGATCAGCGGAAGTCCCGGGACTTCACCGGCACCGCCAGGCTCAACCGCGTCAACCGGTCGGCCACCAGGTTGAGCACGCCCTCGGGGCTGCGCTCCAGACGCCCGCGGACCAGCAGGGCCGAGCTGCCGAGCGCCACCGTGCGGTAACGCGCCCACAGCCCCTCCGAGCACGTGACGTTGAGCATCCCGCTCTCGTCCTCGAGGTTCACGAACGTCACGCCCCCCGCGGTGGCCGGGCGTTGCCGGTGCGTGACGAGCCCACCGACGAGCACCCGCGGCGGCCGGGCCTCCGGATCGTCGGGCGGTTCGAGGGCGGCGAGCCGATCGATGCGGATCGCGCCGAAGCCGTCCAACTGCCTGCGCAGGTGCTGGATCGGGTGGCTGTCAGGCGAGACGCCTGTCGCCCACACGTCCGCGACCGTCAGCTCAGCGGGCGTGAGCCCTGGCAGCGAAGGCGCTTCGAGCCCGACGGCCGTGCCGGGAAGGTGCTCTGCGCGCACCGCCGCCACCACCCCGGCCGCCCACAGCGCCGAACGCCGGTCAAGCGCTGAACCCCCTTTGGCGCCGAAGCAGCTGAACGCGCCTGCCGTGGCCAACGCCTCGGCCTGCGCCGACGTCAGCCGCACGCGGGCGGCGAGATCGGCCAGATCGCGGTAGGGCCCGTCCCGGTCGCGCTCGGCGTCGATCGCCTCGGCCAGGTCGAGCCCGATCGTGCGGATCTCGGCCAGCCCCAACCGGATCGCCAGGCCGCCTGCGCTGCGCCCGTTGCGCTCCAGGATCGCCTCGGCCCGCCCGCGGTTGACGTCCGGGCCGACCGCGACCACCCCGTGCCGTCGTGCGTCGGCGACCAGCGACTGCGGCGAGTAGAAGCCCATCGGCTGGGAGTTCAGCAACGCCGCGCAGAACGCGGCCGGGTGGTAGAGCTTGAACCACGCGCTGTAGTAGACGAGCGAGGCGAAGCTGATCGAGTGGCTCTCCGGGAAGCCGAAGTTGGCGAACGCCAGCATCTTGCTGAAGATCGACTCGGCGACCTCGCCGGTGATCCCGTTGGCCGCCATGCCGGTGAAGAACCGCTCACGCAGGCGCTCCATCTTCTCGTGTGAGCGCTTCGACCCCATCGCCCGGCGCAGCTCGTCGGCGTCGCCCGCGGAGAACCCCGCGACGTCCACCGCGATCTGCATGAGCTGCTCCTGGAAGAGCGGCACCCCGAGCGTCTTCTCGAGGGCGCCTCTGAGCAGTGGGTGGTCGTAAGTGGGCTCCTCCAACCCGTTGCGGCGGCGGATGAAGGGGTGCACCGAGCCGCCCTGGATGGGGCCGGGCCGGATCAGCGCGACCTCGACGACCAGGTCGTAGAACTTCCGGGGCTTGAGCCGCGGCAACGTCGCCATCTGCGCCCGCGACTCGACCTGGAACACCCCGACCGAGTCGGCCTTCTGCAGCATCTCGTACACGGCGGAGTCGGTGGCCTGCAGCTCGTGCAGTTGGATCTTCTCGCCGGTGTGCTCGGCGACGAGGTCGATCATCAGGTGCAGCGCGGTGAGCATGCCGAGGCCGAGCAGGTCGAACTTGACCAGCCCCGCGTACGCGCAGTCGTCCTTGTCCCACTGGACGACCGTGCGTCCCTCCATCCGCGCCCACTCGACGGGCACGACCTCCGAGACCGGACGGTCGCAGATCACCATGCCGCCGGAGTGGATGCCCAGGTGCCGGGGGAAGCCGAGCATCTGGCCCGCCAGCGCCGTGACCGCTTGGGGCATCCCGTCGACCGCGGCCGCGCCGATGTCCGCTCCGCCTGCGCTCCGCGGGGCCCACCGCTCGATCTTCTTGCTCCACGCGTCCTGCTGGCCGGGCGAGAACCCCAGCGCCTTGGCGACGTCGCGGACGGCGGAGCGGGGCCGGTAGGTGATCACGTTGGCGACCTGGGCCGCGCGCCCCCGCCCGTAGGTCGAGTAGACGTACTGGATCACCTCCTCGCGGCGGCCGGACTCGATGTCGAGGTCGATGTCGGGGTAGCCCTCGCGCGCCGGGGACAGGAAGCGCTCGAACAGCAGGCCCATCGCCACGGCGTCGACGTTGGTGATGCCCAGCGCGTAGCAGACCGCCGAGTTGGCGGCCGAGCCGCGTCCCTGGCAGAGGATGTCGGCCCGGCGGCAGAACTCCACGATGTCGTGGACGATGAGGAAGTAGCCGGGGAAGTTCTTCTCCTCGATGATCGCCAGCTCATGGTGGATCATGTGGACGGCCTCGGGGTACTCCGCGTGGCTGCCGTAGCGCTGCGCCACCCCGCGCCAGGTGAGCTCGCGCAGCCAGCTCACCTCGTCCTCGCCCGGCGGCACCGGGAACGGCGGCAGGTCCGGCGCCACCAGCCGGATCGAGAACGCGCACTCCCGTCCGAGCGCCGCCGCCCTGGCCACCGCCCCGGGGTGGCGGTGTTCGAAACGGGCGGTGAGCTCGGCGCCCGAGCGCAGGTGTGCGGTGCCCGCGGGCGGCAGCCAACCGTCGGCGTCGTCGAGGCTGCGCCGGGCCCGCACCGCGGCCAACGCCGTGGCCAGCGGATACTGCCCAGGCGTGGCGTAATGGGCCGCCGTGGTGACGATCGTGGGCAGGCCCGCGTCCGCGGCGAGGGCGGCCAGCGCGTCGTTCAGCTCGGTGTCGGTGGGCAGCCCCGCGTGGGTGAGCTCGACGGCCACGTTGTCGGGCCCGAACCACTCGCGCAGGCGGCGCAGCTCGCGGGCGGCCGCGGCCGGACCGCCGGTGCGCAACGCCCGGCGGACCGCCCCCTTGCGGCAGCCGGTGAGCGCGAGCACGTGGCCTGCGGTGTGCCCGAGCAGCTCCTCGACGTCGTAGACCGGGCGTCCCTTCTCCTTTCCCCGCATCTGCGCGGCGCTGACGGTGCGGCAGAGCGCGCGGTAGCCCTCGGGGTCGCGGGCGAGCAGCAGCAGGTGGGTGCCTTCCGGGTCGGCCACGCCGTTCTGCGGGGCGGACAGCCCGAGCGAAAGCTCCGTGCCGAACACCGTCGCGACATCCAGCTCGGCCGCGGCCTCGGCGAAGCGCACCACCCCGTACATGCCGTCGTGGTCGGTGAGCGCCAGCGCGTCGAGCCCGAGCCGCTTGGCCTCCTCGACGAGCTCCTCCGGTGGGCTCGCGCCGTCGAGGAAGCTGAAGTTGGAGTGGCAGTGCAGCTCGGCGTAGGGCACCCGCTCGCCGGGCTCGGCCGGGGTGGCGCCGTCGGGGGGCGGCGGCTGGTAGCTGTCGCGCTTGCGTGACCAGGCCGGGCTGTCGCCCCCGTCGGCCTCGGGGCCCCCGGACAGCGACGTGCCGTTACGCCCGGAGAGCACCGCCTCCAAACTGCTCCACGGGACGTCCGGGTTGTTCCAGCCCACCCGCCAAGTCGAACACACGTTCGCCTTTAAGGCCAGCCCATGGGTGGTGACTTCATCGTGCCACCGCCGCGGCCGACCAGGATCGCCGTTTCCGGGACATGAGGTGCGCTGGTGCACCCCATGTCCCGGAAACGCCGATCACTGCGCGGGCGGGCCGACCCGCACCGGAAGGTGCTCGTCCAGCACCCGCATCAGCGCGGCCTTCGGGCGCGCGCCCACCACCTGGGTGACGGGACGACCGTCGACGTACAGCGTGAGCGTCGGCATGCCCATGACCCCGGCGGCACGCGTAGCGGTCGGGTTCGTGTCGACGTCCAACTCCGCGACGATCAGCCGATCCGCCTGCTCAGCGGCGATCTCCCGCAGCATCGGCTTGATCATTCGGCACGGCGGGCACCAGTCGGCCGTGAAGTCGACCAGCACGGGCCGATCGGCCTGCAGAACCAGTGCGTCGAAGGTGGCGTCGGTCAACGTGACGATCATGTCTGCTCCGTGAACTCGCAGCGGGGCGGCGCCAACTGGGCCGCGATCTGGGTGCGCACCTGTTCGAGCCGGGCGATCCACGCGTCGACCTCGCTCAGCTTGCGTCGGTGGACGGCGCGGGCGTCAGCACAGCTCGCGCCGGTGGCGTGCCCGGCCTGCAGGCAGGCGACGAACGGCCGGGTGTCCTCGAGGCTGAACCCGAGACCGACGAGCGAGCGGATCTCGGCGACGAGTGCCACGTCCTGCTCGTCGTACTCGCGGTAGCCGTTGGACCGCCTTCGCGCGGGCAACAGGCCGAGTTCCTCGTAGTGACGCAGCGCGCGCGTGCTCACCCCGACCCGCTCGCCCAGCTCCCCGATCCGCACCTGGACGACGTTAAACCTTGACCCCGACGAGAACGCCACCTCACCGTGGGGACCGATCACGTCGCCATCACGCGCACCTCGCCCATCGGCTACACCCGGGCCCTGGTGGCGCCTCCTGTCGGCGCGCGGCCGACGTCCGCGGCCGCCGCCACGGTCACGTCCGCTGCCGCGCACCCGTCCGGCACGTCGAGCCCGTCGACGCCATGCCAAAGTCACCGGAACGCCCCAGTCCCCGGAACGCGCCCGCCCGTACCCGAGCGCGTCCCAGCCGTCGGAATGGCCGACTCGCCGGGCTGGAACGCCGAGCTCGCCGTGGCTGGATGCACGACTCACCCAGGCAGAACGCCGGACTCACCGTGCCGAGATGCCCGACTCACCGGAGCGAGATGCACGACTCACCCTGGTGGAACGCCGGACTCACCGGGGCGAGATGCACGACTCACCGTGGGGGGAGCTCGCCCGAGCCCCGGCGGATCAGGGTCGTGGGCACCAGCCGCACCTCCGGCGGGCGGTTGCTGCCGCCGATCCGGTCGAACAACAGCTCGGCCGCGATCCGCCCCATCGAGCTCGGGTCCTGCGCGACCACCGTGACGCCGGGGGAGAGCAGCTCGGCCAGCAGGAAGTCGTCGAAGCCGACCAGGGCGACCCGCTGCTCCACGCCGAGGCGCCGCAACGCGCGCACCGCGCCGATCGTGATCATGTTCTGGGCCGTGAAGAGGGCCGTCGGCGGGTCGGGGCGGCCCAGGAGCGACGTGCCGGCGCCGTCGGAGTCCGCGACGTCCCGGATGTCGTGCACCACCAGCGCGGGGTCCATCGCGAGGCCGCACGCGGCGAGCGCGTCCTGGTAGCCCGCGAACCGCTGCATCGCCGTCGGGATCGTGCGTCGGTCACCCAGGTAGGCGATGCGTCGGTGGCCCGCGGCGGCCAGGTGCCGGACCCCTTCGGCGGCCCCGACGGTGTTGGTGGCGAGCACCGAGTCGACCGGCAGGTTGCCCGCCTCACGGTCGACGCAGACGATCGCCGTGCCCGCCCGCAGCTCGGCGGCCAGGTGTGACTGGTCATCGCCCGCGGGGGCCAGCACCAGCCCGTCGACGTGCCGGGCGCCGAACTGCTTCGCCAGCGCTCGCTCACGGGCCGCGTCCTCGTCCAGGCTGGCCGACAGCACGAAGACCCCACGCGGGACGGCGACGTCCTCCACCGCACGCTGGATGGCCGCGGAGAACGGATTGGCCACGTCTTCGAGGAGCAATCCGATCGTGGCCGTCCTGTGATCAGAGCGGCGGAGTATCCGGGCGCCTGCATTCGGACGAAAGTCGAGATCCTCGATGGCCTGCCGCACGCGCCGCTCGAGCTGAGGGGAGACGCCACCCTCGTCGTTGACTACCCGGGAGACGGTCTTGAAACTCACCTCAGCACGCGCAGCCACGTCCCGCATCGTGGGACGTCGACCATCTGACGAGACATGCTGCTCCACGGAAGCCTCCGACACCGGCGGGCGGCGCGGCCGCGCCCTCCATCGTGGGCGAGGCACGTCAACGTTGTCAACAGATCAATTACCGTCACTAACCCGTTATAGATCAACCGGACCCAATGGCTTGTCAAAGCATCAACGGCACTGCATTGTCGTTTGACAACGTTGTCGCCGAACGACGTGGGATCTGTCAAAGAAGACGAAAGGGTCGCCATGAATCTCTCCTGGTCCTCCTCACGCCGGACCACCGCCCTGGTCAGCCTCGGTGCTGCGGCCGCGCTGGCGCTCGCAGGCTGCGGCGGCAGCTCGGGCGGCTCCGGCGGCGGCAGCGGCGGCGGTGACAAACCGATCGTCGGCCTGATCACCAAGACCGACACCAACCCCTTCTTCGTCAAGATGAAGGAGGGCGCGCAGAAGGCCGCCGACCAGGCGGGCGTCACGCTGCAGAGCTTCGCGGGCAAGTCGGACGGCGACAACGAGGCCCAGGTCCAGGCGATCGAGAACCTGATCTCGGCGGGCGCCAAGGGCATCCTGATCACGCCGAGCGACTCGAAGGCCATCGTGCCCGAGATCGACAAGGCCAAGCAGGCGGGCATGCTCGTCGTCGCGCTCGACACGCCGACCGACCCGCCGGACGCCGTCGACGCCACGTTCGCCACCGACAACTTCCAAGCGGGCAACTTGATCGGCCAGTGGGCCAAGGCCAAGCTCGGCGCCGGGGCCGCCACCGCCAAGATCGCGATGCTCGACCTGAGCGCCAACCACCCCTCGGTCGACGTGGGCCGTGACCAGGGCTTCCTGCAGGGCTTCGGCATCGACATCGCCGACAAGACCCAGATCGGCGACGAGAAGGACCCGCGGATCATCGGCCACGACGTCACCGAC
Source organism: Pseudonocardia sp. (assembly GCA_036401495.1). Taxonomy (GTDB): domain Bacteria; phylum Actinomycetota; class Actinomycetes; order Mycobacteriales; family Pseudonocardiaceae; genus Pseudonocardia. Next base: position 15,222 of record DASWUV010000060.1, read on the forward strand.
GGCGCCGAGGACGGCGGGCGTACCGCGATGGAGAACCTGCTCCAGAAGGACCCGACGATCAACCTCGTGTACACGATCAACGAACCGGCCGCGTCCGGCGCCTACCAGGCGCTCAAGGCCGCGGGCAAGGACAAGGCCGTCACGATCGTCTCCGTCGACGGCGGCTGCCCCGGCGTGCAGGCCGTCAAGGCGGGCCAGATCGGCGCCACCTCGCAGCAGTACCCGCTGAAGATGGCGCAGCAGGGCGTCGAGGCCGTCGCGGCGTTCGCGAAGGACGGCACCAAACCGCAGGCCACCAGCGGCAAGACGTTCACGGACACCGGCGTCACGCTGATCACCGACGCGGCCCAGTCGGGCGTCGACTCGAAGGACACCACGTTCGGACTCGCCAACTGCTGGGGCTGAGACCTGGACGAATCGTCCGAAAGCAGAGCAGGCTGGGGTGAGGCCGGTCACACACCCCTCATCCCAGCCGCCCGACCGTGACTGACGAAGGAGCGCACGCATGGCCACAGACACCTCTGGCGGCACGGCCACCGCCACGCCAAGCCCCCCGGCCGGGTTCGACGACCACCGGTCGCAGTCCACGATGGCCCGCATCCAGCACGTCCTGCACGCCAACCCCATCCTCGGCCCGCTGGCCGTCCTCGTCGTGGCGATCATCGCGTTCGCGATCGTCAACGGCCGGTTCCTGTCGGCGGCGAACCTCGGCCTGGTCCTGCAACAGGTCACCGTGATCGCGACGCTGGCGCTGGGCCAGACCCTGGTCATCCTCACCGCGGGCATCGACCTGTCAGCGGGTGCCATCGCCGTCTTCTCGTCGATCCTCATGGCCAACATGGCCACGAAGCTCGGCATCCCCGGCGCGCTGGCCATCATCATCGGCCTGGTGCTCGGCACGGCGATGGGGGCCTTTAACGGTTGGCTGGTCACCCGGATCAACCTGCCCCCGTTCATCGTCACACTGGGCACGTTGTCGATCTTCTTCTCGTTGAACGCCGTGGTGTCGCGCAGCGAGACGATCCGCGGCTCCGACATGCCGCCGATCATGACCGCGACCGGCAACAACGCGTTCCGGATCGGCACCTTCAGCCTCACCTGGGGCACGATCATCATGCTGTTGCTGTTCGCGTTCTTCTGGTACGCGCTCGGCAACACCGCGTGGGGCAAGCACGTGTACGCCACCGGCGACGACATCGAGGCCGCGCGGCTGGCCGGCATCCGCACCGACCGGGTGTTGCTGTCGGTGTACACGGTCGCGGGCCTGATCTACGCGATCGGCGCGTGGGTCCTGATGGGGCGCCTGGCCTCGGCGAGCCCGAACGTGGGTACCGAGTACAACCTCAACTCGATCACCGCTGTCGTGCTGGGCGGCACGAGCCTCTTCGGCGGCCGCGGCCTCGTGCTCGGCACGCTGGTGGGCGCCCTGATCGTCGGCGTGTTCCAGAACGGGCTGCAGCTGGCGGGCGTCGACGTCGTCTGGCAAGGCACGGCGATCGGCCTGCTCGTCCTCATCGCCGTCGGCCTCGACCAGTGGATCCGGAAGGTGCGGTCATGACCAGCACATCGGTGGAGAAGGACCCCGCCCCGCAGGCCGTGCGCGAGCCGGTGCTGCAGGCGATCGGCCTGGTCAAGCGGTACGGGCCGGTCACGGCGATCGCGAGCGGCGACCTCGAGCTCTACCCCGGCGAGATCCTCGCGGTCATCGGCGACAACGGCGCAGGCAAGACCAGCCTGATCAAGGCGCTGTGCGGCGCGCTCATCCCGGACTCGGGCAAGATCATGCTCGACGGCAAGGAGGTGCACTTCCGCAACCCCATGGACGCCCGCAACGCCGGGATCGAGACGGTGTACCAGTCGCTGGCCGTCTCGCCCGGCCTCGACATCGCCGACAACCTGTTCCTCGGCCGCGAGGAGCGCAAAGCAGGCGTCCTCGGCTCGGTGTTCCGGATGCTCGACAAGAAGCACATGAAGTCCGAGGCCGCGAAGCACATGAGCGAGCTCGGCGTCGCGACGCTGCAGAACATCGGCCAGGCCGTGGAGAGCCTGTCCGGTGGTCAGCGCCAAGCCGTCGCGGTGGCCCGGTCGGCGGCGTTCGGCAGCAAGGTCGTCATCCTCGACGAACCGACGGCCGCGCTAGGCGTCAAGGAGGGCAACCGGGTGCTGCAGTTGATCCGGGACGTCCGCGACCGGGGACTGCCGGTCATCCTGATCAGCCACAACATGCCGCACGTCTTCGAGGTCGCCGACCGCATCCAGATCCAGCGGCTCGGCAGGCGGGCGACGGTGATCACGCCCGAGTCCCACAGCATGTCGGAGGCCGTCGCCATCATGACGGGCGCCGCGGAGCCGCCCCCCGCGGTCGCCTGAGGGGACGACATCGGCCGGACGGTTGCGCCGGACGCTTCAGGGACCGAAGCGTCCGGCCATCTCCGCGGTCAGCGCGGGCCAGGCCACCGGGTCGTGGCCGGGCACCAACGGGAAGCCGCGCTCGCGTGCGATGGCCTTGAGACGGCGGATCGGCTCCACGGTCTCTTCCGGCGCCACGTCGACGAACCCGCCGATCGCCAGCTCCTGCTCGATGTTCTCGGTCAGGTCGGCGGCGTCGAACGCGAACACGAACCCGCCGCCGCCGACGGCGGGGTCGAGCTCCACCACGAAGCTCTGGTGCCCCGGCGTGTGCCCGGCCGTCAACACGGCCGTGACGCCGGGGGCCAGATCCGCCTCGCCGTCGGCGAGCCGCCAGTCGATGCGCGGGTCGTCGAAGTCGACGCGGTAGATCGCGTGCTGCTCGGCCTCCGGGCTGGCGAGCCCGTACTCCAGCTCACGCCGCTGCGCGTGCACGGGAACACGACCCGCGAACAGCTTCAGCCCGCCTGCGTGGTCGAGGTGCAGGTGGCTGACGCCGACCGCCGCGATGGCGTCGAACGGGATGCCCGCCCGTTCCAACGCCTCCTCGATCGGCTCGCCCGGCCCCGGCAGCACTGCCGCATAGTCCGGCCTGCCGTGGAACCGGCCCGCGAGCCACGGGTCGCGGATCAGCGCGGTGTTGAAGCCGGTGTCGAGCAGCAGCCAGCCGCCGTCGACCTCCAGCAGCAGGCCGGGCACGGGCTCGCGCAGCCGTTCGTGCTCCGGCGCCCCGTGCACCGAGACGGACTTGGGCAGCTCCTCCCAGCCCAGCGTCAACGGCACGATCCGCCGTACGCCGCTCATCCGACCGCCCCCTATCCGACCGAGAGCGCTGCGACGTAGAGCGAGTTCGGCGTCGTGACGACGTGCGCCTGCTCCACGCCCTTCAGCCACGGCTGGGCGACCATGAAGTCGTTCTGGTCCACCAGGTTCAGCCAGCAACCCGTGCCGACCGCGGCCGTACCCGCGGTGGAGAACGCCGCCGCGTCGCCCGACACGAGCCCGGACGCGAGCTGACCGGTGACGGCGGGGTCCGAGCACTGCAGGTAGTTCAGGCCCGCTCCGGGGTCCCAGCTGATGTGCGCCCACGTGTAGGGCGGCGCGGCGTCCGGCCAGCCCAGCGTGACCAGTACGTCGGGCGCGCCCTTCACGTCGCTCACCCAGCCGAAGATCTGCGAGGTCGGGAAGCCCTGCACCTTCGCCGTCAGCCCGTCGGCGGACAGTTGCGCGGACATGAGGTTGGCGACGAGCTGGTTGTCCGATGACTGGGAGTCGTACCCGATGGTGATCGTCTTCTGGTCCGCGGGCAGCGCGGGGGCCAGCGCCTTCAGCGTGGCCGCGTCGAAGGTGACGTTCTGCGCGGCCTGGCCGGGGTCGACCATGTTCGCCGGGTAGGCCGACTCGGCCACCTTGCCCCGTCCGGCGTACGCCTGCGTGAAGATCGACTGGACGTCGACGGCCTTCTGCAGGGCCACCCGGTTGGCCTTGACCGCGCCGAACGGGGTGTGCGGGTTGAGGTACATGTAGTCCGACATGAGCGTCGGCAGCGAGTAGCTCGCGATGTTCTTGTTGGCAAGGTAGGAGGCGACGGCCGAGGTGGGCAGGTCGTGCAGGATCGCCGAGAGCTGCCCGGTGGAGAACTGGAGCTGCTGGGCCGACGAGTCGGTGATCACCGGGATGTCGACGTCGGTGAAGTACGGCTTGGGGCCCCAGTAGCCGTCGAAGGCCTTCATCTCGTAGTGCGAGCCGACCCGGGCGTCGGTGAGGGTGTAGGGCCCGGTGCCCAGGTCGTGGCTCTGCAGGTAGGTCTGGGCGTGGTCGGAGCCCGCGTTCGCAGCGAGGCCGGTCGGGCTCAGCATCCGGGGGCCGTAGGGCGAACCGAGGAAGTCCAGGAACGTCGTGGTCGGGTTCTTCAGGGTGATCGTCACGCCGAAGTCGCCCTGCGTGGTGACGTCGGCGACGTCGCTCACCATGTACGCCGGGCCCTGGTTGACCGCCGCCCGCCGGTCGAACGACGCCTTCACCGCGGCCGAGGTGAACGGCGTGCCGTCGTGGAACTTCACGCCCTGGCGCAGCGCCAACGTGTAGGTCTTCTTGTCGGGCGACACCGTCCAGCTCGTGGCCAACAGCGGGGCCAGCGTGGGCTTGGTCGTGTTCGGCGCGTAGGTCAGCAGGCCTTCGTAGAGGTTCGTCGTGAGCAGCAGGCCCTGCCCCGCGTAGTAGATGTCGGGGTCCGGCGGCTGGCCGGGGTCCTGCAGGAAGCTCAGGTGCAGGACGTGGTCGGTCGGCGCGGGCACGCTCGAGGACGGCCCGGTGCTCGTCCCACCCCCGCAGGCGGTGGCGAGCGCAAGCACGGCCGCCACCGCCACAATCTTGATCTTCATCTCGGTACTGCTCCTGTCGGGACGGGGGCGAAGGCGGTGACGATCTCGTCGGTGGTTCGGCAGGCGCCGGTCTGCAGGTACTCCATGGCGTTCAGGGAGGCGTCGTGGGCCGCCCGCGACGACCCGGCGACGCAGTCGGTGACGACGCGGACGTGGAAGTCGCGCTGGTGGGCGTCGGCGAACGTGTAGTGCACGCAGACGTCGGTGAGGCCGCCGATGAGCACGAGCGTCGACGCGCGCAGGCCGCGCAGCACGATCTCGAGGTCTGTGCCGATGAACCCGGAGTAGCGGCGTTTGACGATCAGCGGCTCGTCGGGTCGGGGCAGCACGTCGGGATGCAGGCCGGTGGCCAGGTCGCCCTCGACGCAGTGGACGCCCTCGGCGCCGTCCAGCTCGCGGCCGAAGTCGATCCCGGAACGCCGGTGGACCTCCTGGAGGAACACAACGGGGACGGCACCGTCACGGGCCGCGGCGAGGATCCGGGCGGCGTTGGCGACGAGCGCGTCGTAGCCGCCCATGTGCGGGATGCCGCTGGTGCCGGTCGGGACGTCGGGATGGCCCTGGATGTCGACGACCACGAGCACGGGTTGACCGACG
>DASWUV010000061.1:0-90022 GCA_036401495.1 Pseudonocardia sp.
GCCGCGAGCCTGTTCGCGCTGCAGAAGTACGGACTGATCTACAGCCGCATCGCCAACCCCACCGTCGCGGTGCTGGAGGAGCGGCTGGCGAGCCTGGAGGGCGGCCTCGGCGCCGTCGCGACGAGCAGCGGACAGGCGGCCGAGTTCCTCACCTTCGCCTGCCTCGCGGGCGCGGGCGACCACATCGTCGCCACGGCGGGGCTCTACGGCGGCACGATCACCCAGCTCGACGTCACGCTGCGCCGGTTCGGGGTGGACACCACGTTCGTCCCCGGGCGCGAGGCCGCCGACGTCGCCGCCGCGATCACGCCGTCGACCAAGCTCGTGTTCACGGAGGTCATCGCCAACCCCTCCGGCGCCGTCGCCGACCTGGCAGGCCTGTCCGAGGTCTGTCGCGCCGCCGGGATCCCGCTGGTGGTGGACGCCACGATGGCCACCCCGTACCTGTGTCGCCCGATCGAGCACGGGGCCGACATCGTCATCCACTCGGCCACCAAGTTCCTCGGCGGCCACGGCACGACGCTGGGCGGGGTCGTGGTCGAGTCGGGCCGCTTCGACTGGGGCAACGGCCGGTTCCCCGCGATGACCGAGCCCGTCGCGTCGTACGGCGGGCTGTCCTGGTGGGGCAACTTCCAGGAGTTCGGCTTCCTCACCAAGCTGCGAGCCGAACAGCTGCGCGACATCGGGGCCACGCTCTCGGCGCACAGTGCGTTCCTGCTGCTCCAGGGGGTCGAGACGCTGCCGCAGCGCATGGACGCGCACGTCGCGAACGCCCGCGCCGTCGCCGAGTGGCTGAATGCCGACCCCCGCGTCTCCTACGTGCGCTGGGCGGGACTGCCCGACCATCCCGACCACGAGCGCGCCCAGCGATACCTCCCGCTGGGCCCCGGCGCGGTGTTCTCGTTCGGCGTGGCGGGCGGTCGGGCGGCGGGGGAGCGGTTCATCGAGTCCGTGCAGCTGTGCAGCCACCTCGCCAACATCGGCGACGCCCGCACGCTCGTCCTGCACCCCGGGTCGACCACGCACCGCCAGCTCACGCCCGCCCAGCTGCAGGACGCGGAGGTCCCGGAGGATCTCGTGCGCATCTCGGTCGGCCTCGAGGACGTCGAGGACATCGTGTGGGACCTCGACCAGGCCCTGGCCGCCGCCGCGAAGCAGGCGTGATGGCCTGGACCAACCCCTCCGCGGGCGAGCGGCAGCAGATCCTGCGGGAGACGCGGACCGTCGCGATGGTCGGCGCATCGCCGAACCCGGCGCGGGCGAGCAACTTCGTGGCCACCTACCTGCTGTCCAGCAGCGCGTACGAGCTCTGGTTCGTGAACCCGAACGCGAAGGAGATCCTCGGGCGTCCCGTCTACCCGACGCTGGCCGACCTGCCCGGCGTCCCCGATCTCGTCGACGTCTTCCGCCGTCGCCGGGACCTGCCCTCGGTCGTGGACGACGTGCTGGCGCTGCCGTCGATGCCCCGCACGCTCTGGTTCCAGTTCGGGCTCTACGACGAGGCGCTCGCCCGGCGGCCCGAGGCCACGGGGCTCCAGGTCGTGATGGACCGGTGCCTCAAGGTGGAGCACGCCCGCTTCCACGGCGGCCTGCACCTCGCGGGCTTCGACACCGGCGTGATCACCTCGCGCCGCCGCCGCTGACGGGGCCCGCACACACCCGGCGGGGCCCGCACACACCCGGCGGGGCCCGCACACACCCGGCGGGGCTCGCACACACCGGCGGGGCTCGCACACACCGGCGGGGCTCGCACACACCTGGCGGGGCTCGCACACACTGCGGGAGGTGTGTGTGAGCCACCGACAGTGTGTGCCGGGGGTGGGAAGGGTGCGAGTTGCGCGCCCGGCGCCGCGGATAGGTCGGTCGTCACCGCGAGAACGACAGTTGCGGGGTTGATCAACGAAGCCGTCGGTCTCGCGGCGATCAGTCGTGGCCACCCCGCCCTCGCCCTCGCTCGCACACACCCGCGGGTGTCCGCGCACACTGCTGGAGGTGTGTGCGGGCCCCGGTAGGTGTGTACGGCGCGCCACCCCCGCCCGCCGAAGGCCGCCCTCGCCCCGCCCCTGCCCCGCCCCGCCCTCGCCCCGCCCCGCCCCGCCCCGCATGGAAGGTGTGGCGCCGCCACGCATGGAAGGTGTGGCGCCGCCCACGGGTGTGGCGCCCGTCGCGGCGACGAACGGTTGCGGGGACTAGCCTCCCTGAGGTGTCTGCAGCGTCGAGCGCACCCGTCACCGTCACCGTCACCGGAGCCGCAGGTCAGATCGGCTATGCCCTGCTCTTCCGCATCGCCTCCGGGCAGCTGCTGGGCAAGGACACTGCGGTCCGGCTGCGCCTCCTGGAAGTTCCGCAGGCCGTGCGGGCCGCCGAGGGGGTGGCGCTGGAGCTGCAGGACTGCGCGTTCCCCCTGCTGTCCGCGGTCGACATCACCGACGACGCCACCGCCGCGTTCGACGGCACCAATGTGGCGCTGCTGGTGGGCGCCCGCCCCCGCGCCAAGGGCATGGAGCGCGGCGACCTCCTCGAGGCCAACGGCGGCATCTTCGCTCCGCAGGGTCGGGCGATCAACGCGGGCGCGGCCGATGACGTGCGGGTGCTGGTGGTCGGCAACCCGGCCAACACCAACGCGCTGATCGCCCAGGCCGCAGCTCCCGACGTGCCCGCCGAGCGGTTCACGGCCATGACGAGGCTCGACCACAACCGCGCCGTCGCCCAGCTCGCGGCGAAGCTGGCTGTGCCGCTCACCGACGTCAAGCGGATGACGATCTGGGGCAACCACTCCGCCACCCAGTACCCCGACCTCTACCACGCGGAGGTCGGCGGCAAGATCGCCGCGGAGCAGGTGGACGACGCCTGGCTGCGCGACGAGTTCATCCCCCGCGTGGCCAAGCGCGGCGCGGAGATCATCGAGGTGCGCGGCGCGTCGTCGGCGGCGTCGGCGGCGAACGCGGCCATCGACCATGTCTTCGACTGGGTCAACGGCACCGCCGAGGGCGACTGGACCTCGGCCGCGCTCCCGTCCGACGGCTCCTACGGCGTCGCCGAGGGCATCATCTCCAGCTTCCCGGTGACGTCGGAGAATGGCGCCTGGAAGATCGTCGGCGGCCTGGAGATCGACGAGTTCTCCCGCGCCCGGATCGACGCCAGCGTCGCCGAGCTGAACGACGAGCGCGACGCCGTCCGGGCGCTGGGCCTGCTCTAGCCAGAACGTCAGGCGACCAGGGGTTTCACGGTCAGCTGGTAGTCCTCGCGGATGCGGCCGTCCGCTCCCAGCAACAGGAAGACACGGGCCGCCCAGGCGACCTCCCCTTCGGGAGCGATCAGCTGGACCGTGAAGGTGACGATGTCGTCGTGGCGGGTCGGGTCACCGGCGGCGCCGACGGTGTACCGGCCGTTCGCCACGAACTCCTCGTAGGCGTGGGCGAGCCGGGTCTCGAGCTCCCCATGCCCCCGGAACTGCGTGCCCTCCACGAACTCGGCGCCGTCGGGTGCCCAGAGCTCCGCGATGGCGGCGCGGCGGGACGCGGGGTCGGGCTCGCTCCACACGGCGAGGTAGCGCCCGACGATCGCCGCGGTCGTCGGCTCGGTCGTCGGCTCGGTCATCTTGGTCATGATCTTGTGCCCCAATCTGCGGCCGGTGCGGCCGTCGCGGTAACGCTCACCGCTGCCACAGCAAGAGGGTCAAGCCGCGCTCGGGGCGAGACTCTCCCCTTGGGGGAGACCGCACAATGGCGGCGTGCCGGACCAACTGTCTATCGGCGACTTCTCCCGCGCCACCCACATGACCGTCAAGACGCTGCGTCACTATCACCAGCGAGGCCTGCTCGAACCGGCCGAGGTCGACCCCGCTACCGGCTACCGGCGCTACGGCATCGACCAGATTCCCGTCGCGCAGGTCATCGGCCGTCTCCGTCAACTGGACATGCCCCTGGCCGAGATCCAGGGTGTGCTGTCCGCTCCAGACCTGCGGGTCCGCAATGAACGGATCGCCGCGCATCTCGGCCGCCTCGAAGCGGAGCTCGACCGCACGCAGTCCGCCGTCGCATCCCTGCGCGACCTGCTGACAGCACCTCCGCCGGGCGACGTCTCCGCGCGCGTCGAGCTGCGCAGCGTGCAGGCCGTGCCTGCCGCCACCATCACCGACGTCGTGGCCGCCGAGGAATCGGCGGCATGGCTGCAGGGCGCACTCGGCGAACTGCATGCGACCTTGACCGCCCAGAACGTGCCCGTCGACGGTCCCGCGGGCGGCGTCTTCGCCGACGAACTGTTCACCCGGCACCGCGGGCAGGTGACGATCTTCGTTCCCTGCGCCGGACCGGTCCGGCCCATGGGCCGCGTCGCGGCCGAACTGATCCCGTCCGTCGAGCTGGCCGTCATCGAGCACGCCGGGCCGCCCGCCGACATCGACCGCACCTACGGCGCACTGGGTACCTGGGTCGCCCGCCACGCCCTCACGGTTGATCTCCCGATTCGGGAGTACTACCTGGTCGGTCGGCGCGACACCCCCGACAGCGCACGATGGCGGACGGAGATCGGCTGGCCGGTCTTCCGCACACGCCCCGCAACCGGTTGCGGACCTGCTTAGGCCGTCTGCACGATGGCGAAGGACTCGGGCGGGAGCTTGAGCTCCCCCTCGGCGCCCTCCACCGGCTCGGAGGCGAGCAGGATCCGCGTGATCGGCCCGACCTGCAGCGTGGCGGGCAGGCCGGACAGGTTGCACGCCACGCGCAGCCTCCCGCGGTGGACGACGATCGTGCGCAACTCCTCGTCGATCTCGACCTCCACCTCGTCCAGCCACGGGTCCGTCAGCTCCGGCCATTCCCTGCGCAGCGCGATCAGTTCCTGATGCACGCGCAGCAGGGTGGCGTGTGGCTCCACGGTGGGCTCTGACCAGTCGAGCTTCGACTCGAGGAACGTCGACTCGGCGTTCGGGTCGGGCACCACGGCGTCGTCGCCCCAGCCGTGTTCGGCGAACTCCGCCGTGCGGCCGCTGCGGACCGCCTCGCGCAGCTCCGGGTCGGGGAAGTAGGAGAAGAACTGCCACGGGGTGCGCGCGCCCCACTCCTCGCCCATGAACAGCATGGGGGTGAACGCCGAGGTGAACACCAGCGCCGCGCCGGTGGCGAGCAGCCCGGGGGACAGCGTGTGGGTCAGCCGGTCGCCGGTGGCCCGGTTCCCGATCTGGTCGTGGTTCTGCAGGTAGACGACGAACCGGTGGCCGGGCATCGTGCGGGTGTCGACGAGCGCCCCGTGGTTGCGCTGCCGAAAGCTCGACCACGTGCCCTCGTGCAGGAACGCCCTGGTCAGCACGTGCCCAAGACCCGTGAGCCCGGCCGTCGCGAAGTCGGCGTAGTAGCCCTGCCGCTCGCCGGTGAGGGTGGTGTGCAGGCTGTGGTGGACGTCGTCGCACCACTGGCCCGTCAACCCGTACCCGCCGCCTTCGCGCGCTGTGATCAGTTTGGGGTCGTTGAGGTCGGACTCCGCGATCAACGACAGCGGCCTGCCCACGTGCGCGGAGAGCGCCTCGACCGCGACGGTCAGCTCCTCCAGCAGGTGGGTGGCGCGGCTGTCGCGCAGGGCGTGCACGGCGTCGAGACGCAGGCCGTCGACGTGGAAGTCGCGCAGCCACATCAGCGCGTTCTCGATGACGTAGCGGCGCACGGGCTCGGACAGCGCGCCGTCGAGGTTGACCGTCGGGCCCCAGATGGTGCTGCCCGCGAAGTACGGGCCGAAGCGGTCGAGGTAGGCGCCCGACGGGCCGAGGTGGTTGTACACGACGTCGAGCACCACACCGAGTCCTCTGGCGTGGCAGGCGTCGATGAACCGCTTGAAGGCGTCGGGGCCGCCGTAGTTCTCGGTGACCGCGTACCAGCCCACGCCGTCGTAACCCCAGTTGCGCGGGCCGTCGACGGCGTTGACCGGCAACACCTCGACGAGGTCGACGCCCAGCTCGGCCACGTGGTCGAGGCGCTCGATCGCGGCGTCGAACGTGCCGATGTCGGTGAACGTGCCGATGTGCAGCTCGTAGAGGACGCTGCCCGGCAGCTGCCGCCCCGTCCAGGACCGGTCGGTCCAGAAGAAGCTCGACTGGTCGTAGAGCTGCGAAGGCCCGTGGACGCCGTCGGGTTGGCGGCGCGAGGACGGGTCGGGGAGCGGTGTCGGGTCGTCGTCGAGCAGGTAGGCGTAGCGGGCGCCGTTCGCCGCTTCGACGTCGGTCCGCCACCAACCCGCCCCGTCCTGTGTCATGTCGTGCGTGACGCCCTCGACCTGCACCCGGACCCGATTCCGTTGCGGTGCCCACACCGCGAAGTCAGCCACACGCCGATACTGCCCGGCCGGGCGCCACCGCGCCCCATCTGGCACGCCTGAAGTGATCAGGAAGGGCGAACCAGCAGCGCAACCGGGTAGCGGGCCAGCAGGACGTCCAGCCGAGGCGCCGCCCCGTCGACCGCCGTGTCGGTGACGACGTCGTGCCAGTCCGTGGCGCCATCGGGCAAGGGCAGCACCGTGTCGCCCCAGCCGCCCCGCTCGGCCAGCCCGACCGGCAGCCGGGTGGCGACGGCGACGAGGGAGGACGAGCGTTGGAACGCCACCGCGTGCTCGGCGGCAGGTCCGTCCGCGACCAGCGGCCGGTAGCCCGCGAACACCTCGGGGCGATACCGGCGCAGGCGCAGCGCAGTCGTCGTGACCAGCAGCTTGGCCGCGCCCTCGGCGTCGATGTCGGGCAGCCAGCCGTCGTCGAGACGAGCGAGCAGCGCGCGCCGCGCCTGCCAGTCGATCGGCCTGCGGTTGTCGGGGTCGACCAGCGAGTACTCGAAGAGCTCCGTGCCCTGGTACACGTCGGGCACGCCGGGTCCGGCGAGCTGCAGCACCTTCTGCCCGAGTGAGTTCGACCAGCCCGGACCGCTGATCCTGGCGACGAGCTCCTCGATCTCGGCGACCAGCTCGGCGTCGGCGAGCACCGCGGCGGGCCACGCGGCGACGGCGTCATCCACCTCGGCGACCGGCTCGACGTGGCTCGTGACCAGCTTGGCCTCCTTCGAGGCCTTGCCCAGATAGCTCGTCATGCGCTCGACCGAGATCGGCCACGCGCCGACGAGGTTCTGCCACGCCAGTAGGTCCAGCGAACGGTCGGGCAGCGGATGGCGCGCCGACCAGCGGCGCATGCAGTCCGTCCACGCGCGTGGGATCTCTGCGAGGACCGCCAACCGGGCCCGCACGTCTTCGGAGCGCTTGGTGTCGTGGGTGGAGAGGGTCGTCATCGTCGTCGGCCGGGACGCCTCCCGCCCGGCCAGCTCCGCGTGGAACTCGGCAGGGGAGACGCCGAACCGGTCCGGTGCGCCGCCGACCTCGTTGAGCGCGACGAACCGGTTCCAGCGGTAGAACGTCGTGTCCTCGACGCCCTTGGCCATCACCATGCCGGAGGTCTGCTGGACGCGCGTCGCGAGCTCGCCGTGCGGGTCGGCGAGCATCGCGGCGTAGATCGCGTCGAGCACGTCGGCGAGGTCGGGGCGGTGGGAGCGCGCGACGGACACCGCGGTGTCCAGCGCAGCCCGTCCCTCCGGCAGGTACGAGCGGTAGACGGGAAACCCGCAGAGCAGTTCGGCGACGGCGGCGCGGGCACGGCCGGTCTCGGGCGAGCCGGGCGCGAGCCGCGCGATGCGGCGCACCTCGGCCGCAAGGATCGTGTCGGCCACCTCCCTGCGGGCCGCGTGCTCCGCCGCGTGCAACGACTCTCGGACGCCGGTGTGCTCGGCGGAGAACTGGGTGAGCAGGCCCGCGCCGTCCGGGTCGACGAAGACGCCCTGGATCTCCCGCAGCGCCTCGTAGCCCGACGTGCCGTCGACCGGCCAGGAAGCGGGCAGCGCCTCGCCGACGCCCAGGATCTTCTCCACGATGAGCCAGCGCTGCGGCCCGATCGCGCTGCGCAGCATGCGCGCGTAGCCGCCAGGGTCGGAGAGGCCGTCGGGATGGTCGACGCGGATGCCGTCGACCGCGCCCTCGGCCACCCACCGCAGGATCTCGGCGTGCGCGGCCTCGAACACGGCAGGGTCCTCGACGCGGACGGCGGCCAGGGTCGAGACGTCGAAGAACCGCCGGTAGGTCAGCTCGGCCGCGCCCCGCTTCCAGGAGCAGAACCGGTAGTGCTGGCGCTCGTGCACCTCGAGCGGCGAGCCGTCGCCCGTGCCCGGCGCGACCGGCGCGGCGTGCTCGTAGTAGCGCAGCTCGGTGCCGTCCTCGGAGAGCGCCAGCTCGGAAAGGGCCTTCTCCTCGTCCGCGTCCAGCACCGGCAGCAGGATCGGGCCCGCCGCCCACTCGACGTCGAAGTACGAGGCGTACGCCGAATCCCGGCCCAGCCGCAGCACATCCCACCACCACGGGTTCTCCTGCGGCGCCGCCACGCCCACGTGGTTGGGCACGATGTCGAGCACGAAGCCCATGCCGCACTCGCGCAGGGCCGCGACCAGCGGGCGGAGCCCTTCCGGGCCGCCGCGCTCCGCCGAGATCCGGGTGGGGTCCACGACGTCGTAGCCGTGGTTGGAGCCCGCTCCCGACTCCAGCAGGGGTGACGCGTAGAGCGCACCGACGCCACATGCCTCCAGGTAGGGCACGAGCTCCTGCACCTGCGCGAAGGTCTGGTCCTTCGAGAACTGGATGCGGTAGGTCGAGGGCGGGAGAGGGGAGCGCAGCCGGTCCGCGGGCACGCGGCCTCCTCGGCGATCGGGGTACATGTGGTCGCGGCAACGCTATCCGGTCTCCGGGCGCACCGCCGTCGGAGCGACGGCGGTGACCGCCGGTCGCGGGAGCGGCGCCGGTGCGCGGGTCATTCCAGCCGTTGCAGCACCAGCACCGAGCGGGCAGGCACGAGGTGCACGCTGCCGCCCTTGGCGATCGGCGGTTCGGCGGCCACGATGCCCAGCGCGGTCGACAGCGTCACCACCTCACCGGCCGCCGTGTCGACGACGATGCCCCAGCGGGTGCCGTACTCCTCACCCGGCAGGGTGACCTCGATGTCCTCGTAGTGCGCGTTCAGACACAGCAGGAAGGAGTCGTCGGTGACGCGCTCGCCGCGCGGGTCGACCTCGTCGATGCCCTGCCCGTTGAGGAACGCGACGACGCACTTGCCGAAGCCGGAGTCCCAGTCCTGCTCGGTCATCTCCTCGCCCGACGGCTGGAACCAGGCGATGTCGGGCAACGCCGACCAGCGGTTCTGCGGGTCGCTGCGCCGCGGGCGGGCGATCGGGCGGCCTTGGAAGAAGCGGCGGCGGCGGAACACCGGATGCCCGTGCCGCAACGCGATGACCCCGGCCGTGAACCCGACCAACCCCGTGTTCTTGGCCAGCAGCGACCAGTCGACCCACGCGGTGGGGTTGTCCTGGCAGTAGACGTTGTTGTTGCCGTTCTGCGTGCGGCCCATCTCGTCGCCGTGCAGGAGCATCGGCACGCCCTGGGAGAGCATCAGCGTGGTGACGAAGTTGCGCTGCTGACGGTCCCGCAGCGCGAGCACCGCGGGATCTTCCGTGGGGCCTTCGACCCCACAGTTCCACGACCGGTTGTGGCTCTCGCCGTCGTTGCCGCCCTCGCCGTTGGCCTCGTTGTGCTTGTCGTTGTAGCTGACGAGGTCGTGCAACGTGAAACCGTCGTGCGCGGTGACGAAGTTGATCGACGCATACGGTCGGCGGCCGTCGTTCTGGTAGAGGTCGGAGCTGCCCGCGATGCGCGACGCGAACTCGCCGAGCGTGCCGGGCTCGCCGCGCCAGAAGTCGCGCACGGTGTCGCGGTACTTGCCGTTCCACTCGCTCCACAGCGGCGGGAAGTTGCCCACCTGGTAGCCGCCCGGGCCGACGTCCCACGGCTCGGCGATCAGCTTGACCTGGCTGATCACCGGGTCCTGCTGGACGAGGTCGAAGAACACCGAGAGGCGGTCGACGTCGTAGAACTCGCGCGCCAGTGTGGACGCGAGGTCGAACCGGAACCCGTCGACGTGCATCTCCGTGACCCAGTAGCGCAGCGAGTCCATGATCAGCTGCAGGGTGTGCGGGTTGCGGACGTTGAGCGAGTTGCCCGTGCCGGTGTAGTCCATGTAGTACTGCTCGTCGTTCTCGACGAGGCGGTAGTAGGCCGCGTTGTCGATGCCGCGCATCGAGAGGGTCGGGCCCATGTGGTTGCCCTCGGCGGTGTGGTTGTAGACCACGTCGAGGATCACCTCGATGCCCGCGTCGTGCAGGTCGCGGACCATCGCCTTGAACTCCTGCACCTGGTTGCCCGGTCGGCCACCCGGCAGGGCGTAGGCGTGGTGGGGCGCCAGGTAGGCGATGGTGTTGTAGCCCCAGTAGTTCGAGAGGCCCTTCTGCTGCAGGTGGTGGTCGTTGAGGTACTCGTGCACGGGCATGAGCTCGACGGCCGTGACGCCGAGCGCGCGCAGGTGGTCGATCATCACCGGGTGCGCGAGGCCCGAGTACGTTCCGCGCAGCTGCTGCGGGATGTCCGGGTGCCTGATGGTGAGGCCGCGCACGTGCGCCTCGTAGATCACGGTCTCGTGGTAAGGGATGTGCGGCGAGCGGTCGGTTCCCCAGTCGAAGAAGGGGTTGACGACCACCGACTTCGGCACGAACTTGACGGAGTCGGCGTCGTTGCGGCCGTCGGGTTCGCCGAACGGGTAGCCGAAGACGGCCTCGTCCCACACGACCGGCCCGTCGAGGGCCTTCGAGTACGGGTCGACGAGCAGCTTGGCCGGGTTGCACCGCAGCCCGCGAGCCGGGTCGTAGGTCCCGTACACGCGAAATCCGTAGCGCTGGCCGGGCTCGACGCCGGGGAGGTAGCCGTGGTGGACGAACCCGTCGACCTCCGTGAGGGCCACCCTCGTCTCCTTGCCGCGGGCGGAGAACAGGCAGAGCTCGACTCGGTCCGCGACCTCGGAGAAGATCGCGAAGTTGGTGCCCGCGCCGTCGTACGTGGCACCCAAGGGGTAGGCGTGGCCTGGCCACGGCCGCATGGCACATCCTCGATTCTCGAAGGTCGCGGGGCGTCTGACCCCCGGCCGCCGAGGCTACCCGTGGAGTCCGACAGGACGGCCGCTCATCCCAGACGGGCCGGGAAACCGCCGGTGGCGATCGGCCCCCACCGGGTCGGGGTGATCCGGACGAGGGCCTTGCCCTGTTCGCTCATCGCGCTGCGGTACTCGGCCCAGTCCGGGTGCTCGCCCGAGATCGACCGGAAGTAGTCGACGAGCGGTTCGAGCGCGTCGGGCAGCGTGATCAGCTCCGCGTCGCCGTCGACCTGCACCCATGGCCCGTTGAAGTCCTCCGACAGCACGATGACCGACGCCGCAGGCCGCCGCGCCACGTTGACGGCCTTCGCGCGCTCCGGGTATGTCGACACGACGATGCGGCCCTCGGTGTCGACCCCGGCCGTGACGGGGGAGCCTTGGATGCCGCCGTCACGGCGCCAGGTCAGCAGGATCATGTGATGGCGGTCGCGGAGGAACTCCACCAGTTCCCCTCGATCGACGGCGGTGTTCGACGCGATGGTGCGAGCCATGATCGGCAGACTAGTCTGCGGCGCAATGAGCGAGCCTGCGAACGAATCGTCGCCACCGCGATGAGCACCCTGTTCACTAAGATCATCAACGGTACGCTGCCGGGTCGGTTCGTCTGGTCTGACGACGTCGCCGTCGGGTTCCTGTCCATCAACCCGCTCGGCCCGGGGCACACGCTGGTCGTGCCGCGCGCCGAGGTCGACCAGTGGGTGGACGCCGACGCGGGCCTGCTCGCCCACCTCACCGATGTCGCGCACGCCGTCGGCACCGCTGTGCGGACGGTGTTCCACCCGCCACGGGTCGGCCTGCTGGTGGCCGGGTTCGAGGTGCCCCATCTGCACGTGCACGTGTTCCCGGCGGCGGACATGGCGGCGTTCGACTTCGCGAACGCGGCCTCGACCGTCGACGCGGCCGAGCAGGACGCCCACCGCGACGCCCTGCGGGCCGCGCTGCGCGACGCAGGCCGCGGGGAGTACGTGCCGGACTGACCGGACGGCCGTGCCCGCGAGAGTCAGGCCACCGCCGTGGCAGCGGCCGTCTCCCCGCGCTTTCCCGTTCGACTACGGGTGACTACCGGATTTCTCCGTCGACGTCACGTCCACTCCTTTCCACGCATGGCCGCCTCCTTCCACCGTGTGCGGTGCGGTGCGGCTCCCGGGTGCGGACCCCCGAGGCCGCCCGTGCCGCGCCAGAGTTACACGCAGCGCAGACCTCTCGTAGCGCTTTGTGAGAAGTCGGAGGCCGGAGCGGAACAATCCACACCGCCAGCGGATCGTCGCTGGTCCAGGCGGTCGAACGAGAAACGCGAATGGAGCGCGGGGTCGGCTGAACGCCCCGGGTCGTCGCCGAGGGGATTGTGGCTTAGCCTGGGTCGGCCCCCGACGGTCAGGACACTCATGTCACCGAATGCGCCGCGGACGCTTTTTCAACGTTGGAAGCTCTGGAGCCTGCCCGCTCCGCTGGTCACGGCGCTGCTGGCGGTGGAGTTCTGCGCCGCGCTGCTCGTCGTCGGCGCGATCGTCCTGCCGCCCGCCGGGTTCGGCGGCCCTGGGGCGCCGCGTCTGGCAGGCCTGCTCGTGATCGTGGCGCTGCTGCACACCGAGCTCGGCCGGGGTGTCGAGCGGGCACGCAGGCAGACGCTCGTGTCGGACCTGCACGTCAACATGGTCTCGGTCTGGTTCTTCGCCGCGGCGGCGCTGCTGTCGCCGGGTTGGGCGGGGCTGTGCGCCGCCCTCGTGCAGGGACACCTGTGGTGGCGCTCGGTCGGGCCGCGGGTTCCGCCCCACCGGCAGGCGTTCACAATGGCGGTGTTCGTGTTGGCCACCGTGGGCGCGTCGGCGGTGATGAGCTGGCTGCGCGGTGGCCTGCCGAGCGCGTTCAGCGTGCTGGTGCTCGCGGCGGGGATCCTGGTCTTCTTCACCGTCAACTCCGCGCTCGTCGCGGGCGCGCTCGCCGCCTCCCCGCCGCGGCCGGGCGTCGGCGAGGTACTGGGCACGGCAAGCGAGAACCTGCTGGAGGTCGCGACCCTCTGCGTCGGCGCGCTCGTGGCTGCCGCCATGGCGGTGAACCCATGGCTGGTCGTGCTCGCCGTGCCGCCGCTGCTGGTGCTGCAGCGGGCCGTACTGGTGCGGCATCTCGAGCAGGTCGCCAGCATCGACGCGAAGACCGGGCTGCTCAACTCGGCCGCGTGGCACGTCAGGGCCGAACGCGCGCTCGCCCACCGCGGGCGCCGACTCCCTGTCGCGGCTCTGCTGGTCCTCGACCTCGACCACTTCAAGAACGTGAACGACACCTACGGCCACCTCGCGGGCGACGAGGTGCTGGCCGCCGTGGCCGAGGCCTTGCGCGTCGAGGTGCGCGACGGCGACCTCGTCGGCCGGTTCGGCGGTGAGGAGTTCGTGATCCTGCTGGCGGGCAGGCCTGATCAAGTCCGGGCCGACACGCAGGCCGCTGCCCGATCTGCTGCCCAGTCTGTCGCCGACCGGATCCGCCGAAGGGTGGCGGCGCTCGCGGTCGGGATCGAGACGCCGGACGGCCCACTGACCATCGCCGGGCTGAGCATCTCGGTGGGGGCTGCGGTGCGGCCGGAGGGATGTAGCGACCTGCGGGCGCTCGTACAGGCGGCCGACACGGCCCTGTATGCGGCCAAGCGGGAAGGCCGCAACCGCGTGCGCGTCGCCCCGGCCGCGTTGGGGCCCCCGCACCCGCCGTCGTCGTTGACGGGGCCGTCCTCGGTGGCGCCGGTGGTGGAGTCGTCGGTGGTGGCGCCGTCGGTGGTGCAGTCGTCGGTGGTGGCGCCGTCGACGCCGCCGATGTACTCGCCGGGCATCCCGGGGCGCATCCCCGGCTGACGGCCGTCGCGCAGCCCACACCAACAAGTTCGCGATGGCTCAGCGTGACCGTCCGGTTGCGCTATACCACCCCGATGTGCGACCGCCGTCCCACTGACACGCCGCGCGGGCGTCACTAGCCTCGCCAGAAGCAGGACGGTGCCGATGTCGTAGGGGGGACCCGGTCGTGGATCTGCCGCTGCGCGCGGTCGCGTGGGTGGTCGGCGTGGAACTCGCCGCCGCGACGCTCGTTTTCCTGACCGTCGAAGGCGCCCCGACCTCGTCGGCAGTAGGGCTCGCCGCCCTGTTGGCCGGGCTGTCGGTGGCGCACACCGAGCTGGCCATCGGCATCGAGCGCACCCGCAGACGGACCGCGCAGACCTCGTACTTCGACCTCAGCTCCGTGTGGACCTTCGCGGCGGCGCTGCTCCTGCCGCCGCCGCTGACGGCCGCCGTCGTGGTGCTGGTGTATGCCCACCTGTGGCATCGCGTGTGGCGGCCGTCGAAGGTGCCGTTGCACCGCCACCTCTACACGACCGCGACCGTCGTGCTCGCCGCCATGGCCGCGCACGCCGTCGTGGAAGGCGCGGGCGGGCTGCCTTCCGGGCCCGCCGACCTCGCGGGCGTGTTGGGCGTCGTCGCGGCACTGCTCGCCTACGTCGTGGTGAACACCGTCCTCATCGCCGTCGCCATCGGGCTGTCCCGGCGCGCCACCGCGCTCGCGCCGCACGACGCCCGCGAGCTGATGGGCCGCTGGGACGACAACGCCCTGGAGATCGCGACGCTGTGCATGGGCGGGCTCGCCGCCGTCGCGCTGGGTGACGCTCCCGGAATGGTGGCGCTCGCGTTGCCGCCGATCCTCGTGCTGCACCGCGCGGTCCAGGTCCGGCACCTGGAGGAGGTGGCCAGCATGGACGCCAAGACCGGGCTGCTGAACGCCGCGACCTGGCAGACGCGTGCGGCGCGCGCTGTCGGTGCCGCGCGGCGGACAGGCACCGGTGCGGGCGTGCTGATCGTCGATCTCGACCACTTCAAAGCGGTCAACGACGAGCACGGCCACCTCGCGGGCGACGACGTGCTCGCCGCGGTCGCTACGACGCTTCGGGCCGCGGTCCGGGCGCGCGACCTCGTGGGCCGCTTCGGCGGCGAGGAGTTCGTCGTGCTGGTCGAGGCGCTGCCCCCGGGACCCGCGGGGCGGGCTGAGCTGGGCGCGGTGGCCGAGCGTCTGCGCCGGGAGGTCGCCCGCCTCGCTGTGCCTTCGGTCGGCGGTGGGACGGTGATCGAGGGCCTGACCGTGTCGGTGGGAGCGGCGTGTGTGCCCGCGGACGGCGCGGACATCGACCAGGCGCTCCGGGTGGCCGACACCTGCCTGTACGCGGCGAAGCGCGCCGGGCGCAACCTCGTCCGCGTCGCGGGCACCGCCCGCATACCGGCGCCCCGCCCGGCGGGCGATGTGCTGGGTGTGGCGGTCGAGCGCTGAGCGCCCTCTGCACCGGCGATGCGATACCGGTGAGAGCGGCCGAGCAGGTCGGCCGCGTTTCCGTAAGCTGGTCGGCGTGACCGAGCCATCGAGCGAACCGGCGCAAGACGTCCTGCAGTCTGTGCACGGCCCCGCCGACCTGCGGCGCCTCGACACGGAGCAGCTCGTCGCACTGGCCGATGAGATCCGCCATGAGCTGGTGGCGTGCGTGTCGCGCACCGGCGGCCACCTCGGCCCCAACCTGGGCGTCGTCGAGCTGACGATCGCGCTGCACCGGGTCTTCGACTCCCCGCAGGACACGTTGATCTGGGACACCGGGCACCAGGCCTACGTGCACAAGCTGCTCACCGGCCGCCACGACGGCTGGGAACGGCTCAAACTCACGGGCGGCCCCTCGGGCTACCCCAGCCGCACCGAGAGCGCGCACGACCACGTGGAGAACAGCCACGCGTCCACGTCGCTCTCGTGGGCCGACGGCGTCGCCAGGGCCTACGAGCTCTCCGGGCAGCAGCGCAGGCACGTCGTCGCGGTGATCGGGGACGGGGCGCTCACCGGCGGGATGGCCTGGGAGGCGCTGAACAACATCGCGCCTGCGAAGGGCCGCAACCTCGTCATCGTCGTCAACGACAACGGCCGCTCCTACGCGCCCACGATCGGTGGCCTGGCCGACCGGCTGGCCTCCTTGCGGCTGCAGCCCGGCTACGAGCGGGTGCTGGAGGCGGGCAAGCACGCGCTGAGGCACACGCCGGTGGTCGGCGGGGCGGTCTACGCGGCGCTGCACGCGTTCAAGGCGGGCGTGAAGGACGCGCTGGCCCCGCAGGAGCTGTTCTCCGACCTCGGCATCAAGTACTTCGGGCCGGTCGACGGCCACAACGTGGCTCTGGTGGAGTCCGCGCTGCAGCGGGCGCGCGGCTTCGGCGGCCCGGTGATCGTGCACGTCGTCACGCAGAAGGGCCGGGGTTACCCGCCTGCGGAGAACGACGAGGCCGAGCAGATGCACAGCCCAGCGGCTTTCGACCCCGTCACCGGTCTGCCCACCGCGCCCCCGACGGTCGGCTGGACCAGCGTCTTCGCCGACGAGCTCGTCAAGATCGGCGCGGACCGCGACGACGTCGTGGCGATCACCGCCGCGATGCTGGGCCCGACCGGTCTCGTGCCGTTCGCCGAGGCGTTCCCGCAGCGCTGCTTCGACGTCGGGATCGCCGAGCAACACGCGCTGACGGCTGCGGCCGGGCTGGCGTACGCAGGCATGCACCCGGTCATCGCGCTGTACTCGACGTTCCTCAACCGGGCCTTCGACCAGCTGCTCATGGACGTGGCGCTGCACCGGCAGGGGGTCACGCTCGTCCTGGACAGGGCGGGGGTCACCGGCAACGACGGGCCGTCGCACAACGGCATGTGGGACCTTTCCCTGCTGGGCATCGTGCCGGGCATCCGGGTGGCCGCCCCGCGCGACGCCGCCACGCTGCGCGAGGAGCTGGCCGAGGCCATCGCCGTCGACGACGGGCCGACCGCGATCCGCTACCCGAAGGGCGCCGTGATCGACTCGGTGCCTGCCGTGCGGCGCGTCGAAGGGGTCGATGTCCTCCGCGAGGGTGGCGAGGGGGCTGTGCTCCTGGTGTGTGCCGGGGCGTTCGGACAGCTCGGGGTGGCCACCGCGGACAAGCTCGTGCGCCAGGGCGTCGCGGTCACGGTGGTCGATCCCCGTTGGCTGCTCCCGGTCCCGCCCGTGATGGTGGCGATGGCCAGGGAGCACCGGCTGGTTGTCGCGCTCAGCGACAGCGGCCGCCACGGCGGCTTCGGATCGGCGCTGGCCGACGCCCTGCGGGCCGCGGAATGCGACGTTCCGGTACGGGACCTGGCGATCCCGCAGAAGTTCCTCGAGCACGGCAGCCGGGCCGACGTGCTCGCCGCTGCAGGGCTGGGCGAGCAGGACGTCGCCAGGCGGATCACCGAGTGGGCCGCGGCGTTGCTGCCGGAGCGCGAGACGGAGGAGTCGCGCTGATGCGGGTACTGGTGGTGGAGGACGAAGCGCCGCTGGCCGACGCCGTAGCCCGAGGGCTGCGCCGCGAGGGCATGGCGGTGGACGTCGCCTACGACGGCGACGTGGGCCACGAGAAGGCCACGGTCACCCGCTATGACGTGGTGGTGCTCGACCGGGATCTGCCCGGCATGCGCGGGGACGACCTGTGCGCGCAGATCGTGGCGTCCGGGGCGACCACCCGGGTGCTGATGCTGACCGCGAGCGGCACCTTGGCCGACAAGGTCGACGGCCTGTCCCGCGGCGCCGACGACTACCTGGCGAAGCCGTTCGACTTCCCCGAGCTGGTGGCTCGCTGCCGTGCGCTCGGCAGGCGGGCGACGCCTGCCGCGCCGCCCTTGCTC
Source organism: Pseudonocardia sp. (assembly GCA_036401495.1). GTDB lineage: Bacteria > Actinomycetota > Actinomycetes > Mycobacteriales > Pseudonocardiaceae > Pseudonocardia. The sequence goes on from DASWUV010000061.1 coordinate 17,732, forward strand.
GTCGCCGACGACGTCGTGCTGGACCCGGCCCGGCGCACCGTCAGCCGCTCGGGGCGGTCGCTCGACCTGACCCGCAAGGAGTTCGGCGTGCTGGAGGTGCTGCTCGCGGCGCAGGGTGCCGTCGTCAGCAGCGAGGAGCTGCTCGAGCGGGTGTGGGACGAGAACGCCGACCCGTTCACGACGACGGTGCGCGTCACCGTCATGACGCTGCGCAAGAAGCTCGGCGATCCCGGCGTGATCGAGACGGTGGTCGGCGCGGGCTACCGGGTCCCCACCGCGGGCTAGGTCGCATGCCCATGCGCGCCCGCGGCGGGGTGGGGCTGCGTCCCCGGCTCACTGCGGTGTGCACGGCGGTCGTCGCGCTCGTCGGTGCGCTGCTGCTGTGGCTCTGCTGGCTGCTGGTCGGCGGGGTGGCGCAGGCGCCGACACTGCCGCCGGGCAGCGCGGTGCGCGTCGGGGGTCGGGTCGTGCCGTCCGAGCAGGTCTCCGCCGCACTGGGGGCCGCGGCCCGCGACGAGGTCCTGCGGGCGGGCCTGGTCGCCTTCCCGTTGGTGGTCGTGGCCGCGGCGTTGGTGTCGTGGTGGCTGGTCGGGCGGGTGCTCGGCCCCCTGCACGCCGTGACGGCGACAGCGCGGCGGCTGACGGTCGAGTCGCTCGACACGCGCACGGGGGTGCGCGACGCCCGTGGTGAGGTCGCCGAGCTCGCAGCGGGCTTCGACGCGATGCTCGACCGGCTGCAGGCCGCGTTCGAGGCCCAGCGCCGGTTCGTCGCCAACGCCAGCCACGAGCTGCGTACGCCGCTGTCGGTGCTGCGCACGGAGGTGGACGTCACGCTCTCGGACCCGGATGTCGACGTCGACGAGCTGCGCCGCATGGGCGAGGTCGTGCGGGACGCCACCCGCCGCGCCGACGACTTGGTGGAGGGCCTGTTGCTGCTGGCGCGCGCCGAAAGCGGGGCTGAGCTGGGGGAGCGGGCGCCGCTGGAGCTGGCCGACATGGTGGCGCCCGCGCTCGCCGCGGTGCGCGCGGACGCGACCGCGCGCGGCCTGCGGGTGCTGTTGCGCACCGCGCCCGCTCCGACGCGCGGCGACCCCGTCCTGGTGGAGCGCGTGGTCGGCAACCTCTTGGAGAACGCGGTGCGCCACAACGTCGCGGGCGGCTGGCTCGAGGTCTGCACGGCGACGACCCGCGAGGGGACGGCAGCGGGCGGGGCCGAGCTGCGCGTGGCCTCCAGTGGGCCGGAGGTGCTCCCCGACCGCGTCGACGAGCTGTTCGAGCCGTTCCGCCGCGGCCCCGTGGAGCGGACCGGCGCCGCTCGGGGTGCAGGTCTGGGGCTGTCGATCGTCCGGGCGGTCGTGCTCGCCCACGGCGGCTCGGTGGCCGCCCGGCCGGTGGTGGGCGGCGGCTTGTCCGTAACGGTCCGCCTGCCCCCCTGACGGCAAAGGTGAGTCGTGCATCTCGGCCCGGCGAGTTGGGCATCTCGCCCCGGTGGGTGCGCCTCCAAGCAAGGGTGAGTCGTGCATCTCGGCCCGGCGAGTTGGCCTTCTGAGCACGCTGAGGCGCCGCATCCGTGCGTGAACGCCCAACTCGGCGTGCCCGGTACGCCGACTCGCCGTGCTCAGGTGCTGGACTCACCTTGGGTCAGGGCGGGCTCGAGCAGGGGGGTGAGCAGCTCCACCTGCCACTCCCGTGCGCCACCCTTGCGCAGGGCGGCGGCGATGTCGCCGTCGGCGGGCGGGCTCCAGCACAGCCGCCGCAGCAGGTCGGGCTGCAACAGGTTCTCGACCGGCACCGTGCGTTCCTCGCTGACCGCGGCCAGGGCCGCTCGCGCCGCGGCCAGGCGAGCCGCGGCAGGAGGGTCCCGGTCGGCCCACCGGGATACGGGCGGGGGCCCGTCGGTGGGCGCGGACGAGCGCGGGAGGTCGGCGAGGTCCAAGCCCGCGGCCAGCGCCAGCGCCGAGAACCAGTACGCGGTGAGCCGCCGTTGCGCCCGCCCGCGGAACACCGCCAGCTCGGCCAAGTCAGCCGCAGAGGCGGGAGCCGCCGTGGCGGCGTCGATGATCGCCGCGTCGGGCAGCACCCTGCCCGGGGCGATGTCGCGCTCGGCCGCGAGCCGGTCGCGCGCTTCCCACAACGCCCTGACGGCGGCCAGCGCGCGCGGCTTGCGGACGCGATGCACCCCCGAGGTACGCCGCCACGGTTCGGCCCGCGGCCCCGGCGGCGGGGCCGTGCGCACGGCCTCGAACTCCTGCCGCGCCCATTCCAGCTTGCCCTGCTCGGCAAGCATCCCGGCCAGGACGTCGCGCAGCGCGACCAGCACTTCGACATCGAGGGCCGCGTAGATCAACCAGTCCTCCGGCAGCGGCCGCTTCGACCAGTCGGCGGCCCCGTGTCCCTTCTCCAACGCCAGGCCGAGCAACTGCTCGACCATCGGTCCGAGGCCAACCCTCGGCAGCCCGAGGAGCCGTCCGGCCAGCTCGGTGTCGAACACCGACGTCGGTGCGAGCCCGACCTCGGCGAGACACGGCAGGTCCTGGCTGGCCGCGTGCAGCACCCACTCCGGGCCGATGAGGGCGGGAGCGAGCGCCGAGAGGTCACCGCGCAGCGGGATCGGGTCGATCAACGCGGTGCCTGCTCCCTCGCGACGCAGCTGCACCAGGTAGGCGCGTTGCGAGTAGCGGAAGCCCGACGCCCGTTCCGCGTCGACGGCGATCGGTCCGTGGCCCGCGGCGAAGGCGGCGGCAGTGCGCGCCAGCGCAGCAGGATCGGTGACGACCGGAGGGAGCCCGTCGACGGGTCGGAGCAGGGGCGTGGGAGCCGGTATGTCGGACGCGTGCGTCTCGGTCAGCGGATGACCCCGGCACGCATGGCGAGGGCCACCATCTGGGCGCGATCACCCGTGCCGAGCTTGCGTCCGATGCGCGAGAGGTGGCTCTTCACCGTGAGCGCGGAAAGGCTCAGCGCCTCGCCGATCTCCTTGTTGGACTGCCCGTCCGCCACCAGCTGCAGCACCTCGACCTCACGTGCGGAGAGCTCACGCGGGGTGTTGTCGGTGCCGGGCACGCGGGTGCCGGTGGCGAGCAGGGGCGCGACGGTCGGGTCGGCGTAGACGCCGCCGTCGAGTACCCGCTTGACGCCGTCGGTGACGATGGCCGCCGAAGCCGACTTGAGCAGGTAGGCCTGCGCCCCCGCCTGGAACGCCGAGCGCACCGCGTAGGGGTCGTCGGACGACGCGAGCACGACGAGCCGGTTCCACCCCAGCGCCCGCAGCTCGGTGACCAGGTCCAGCCCGCTGCCGTCGGGCAGGCCCAGGTCGAGGATCGCGAGATCGCAGGGTCCGTTGGCGTGCGCCCGCGCCCTCGCCTCCGCGACCGACGCCGCCTCGTACACCGTGCCTGCGCCCATCGAGCGCAGCCGGGCGGCGATCGCCTCGCGGAGGAGCGGATGGTCGTCGACCACCAGCACCGAGAACAGTTCCTCCCGCGGGTGCGGGACCATTGCAGGCGACAGCACGGGTTGGTGCGGGGACCCCTGTCCCATCACACCGCGCACTGGCGCGCCTTGGCCTAGTACGGCCACGTTGTTACCTCCCTGGTTACGGTCGTTTGCCCCCGACCAGCACCAGATCCCCGGTCGTGCAGAGCGTTCTCAGACCGCCCGGGGAGGTGTCCAAGGAGGAAGCGTAGCCCCCCAAGCGGTCTAACGTCGTGTATCGGTTCGAACTTGCCCGGGTGAAAGTTACAGCGTTGTCGATCCCGAACCACCCATACGGCTTACGCAGTCGATCACTGAATGCGTTGAACCCGCAGGTGAGGGCCCCGATCACACCGTCCTATGGACCAGTGGAACTGCTCCGACCGGGGGCAGTCCGGCTGCTACCGCAACCAGCTGACAAAACGCCTCCGCATGGCGTGTCAGCTCCTGACCGACCGGTGTCCAGGACGCCCGCAGCTCCACGTCGTCGTCACGGCGGGGCCCGGAGATGTCGCCGAACCGGACCGAGGACGTCTGGGTGACGGTGCCGCCGAGCGCGGTGTAGCGGGCGCCGTTCTGCTCCAGCGCCTCGGTCAGCCACGACCAGCCGACGACGGGCAGCATCTCGTCGCCCAGCTGCTCGGGCTCCAGCCGGGCCTGGATGAAGCAGACGAGTCGGAAGGTGCCTTCCCACGCGTCCTGGCCCGCCGGGTCGTGCAGCAGGATCAGCCGTCCCGAGGTGTCCGGTTCGTCGAGATCCTCGCCGGAGGGCCGCCCTGCGTCGGCCTCGACGCTGAAGGCCCAGGTGAAGGGGGCCAGCCGGGGCGGAGCGTCGAGCGCGGCGACGAAGAGCTCTTGCCGGGGGCGCATCGCGTTCAGCGAGGCCACTGCGTGCCGGAACTCGAGGGGAGGGACGGGCGTGTCTGGCACGAGCGGGGACTCTAAGGTGGACAGGGTGGCAGACCGGGCAGGCGCGCCGGGGGTGCACCCGCCGTGGGATGCTGTGCGGGCCATGCAACCGACCGCTGCCCCGCCAGCACGGCGCGACCTGCGCCAGGCCCCGTTCCTCGTCGCTGCCCGCGGTGGCAGGCCCCCTCGACCACCGGTGTGGATGATGCGCCAGGCGGGTCGCTCACTGCCGGAGTACCGGGCCCTGCGTTCGGGCACCCCGATGCTGCAGGCCTGTCTCGATCCCGCGCTCACCTGCGAGATCACCCTCCAGCCGGTGCGCAGGCACGGGGTCGACGCCGCCATCCTGTTCTCCGACATCGTCGTGCCGCTCTACGCCGCGGGCGTCGGGGTCGAGATCGTGCCCGGCACGGGCCCCGTCGTCGCCCACCCGGTGCGGACCGCAGCCGACGTGGCCGCGCTGCCCGCCCTCGCGCTCGAACAGGTCGCCCCGGTCGCCGACGCGATCCGGCTGCTGTTGGGCGAGCTGGGGGACACCCCGCTGATCGGCTTCGCCGGTGCGCCGTTCACCCTCGCGTCCTACCTCGTCGAAGGCGGTCCGAGCCGCAACCACGAGCGCACGAAGGCGCTGATGTACGCCGCGCCGGACGTGTGGCACGCCCTGATGGGCCGCCTCGCCGACCTCACCGCCGCGTTCCTGCGCGCTCAGCTGGACGCGGGCGTCGACGCGGTGCAGCTGTTCGACTCGTGGGCGGGCGCGCTGTCCGAGCGCGACTACCGGCGCTTCGTCCTGCCGCACTCGACGCGCGTGCTCGCCGCCGTCGCCGACGCGGGTGTGCCGCGGATCCACTTCGGCGTCGGCACGGGAGAGCTGCTCGGTGCGATGGCGGAGGCGGGCGCCGACGTCGTCGGCGTCGATTGGCGGGTGCCGCTGGACGAGGCCGCGCGCCGCACCGGCCGCGTCGTGCAGGGCAACCTCGACCCGGCCGTCTTGTTCGCCGACCCCGACTCGATCGCGGCCGAGGTCCGGCGCATCCTCGACGAGGGGCGGCGCGCCCCGGGGCACGTGTTCAACCTCGGCCACGGCGTCCTGCCGGAGACGGACCCGGACGTCCTCACGCGGCTCGTCGAGCTGGTGCACAGCGAGGCCTCGTGACGATGCGCGTCGCCGTCGTCGGCGCCGGGATCGCGGGGCTGGCCACCGCCCACCGCCTTCGGGTGCTCCTGGGTCCTGACGCCGTCATCACCGTGTTGGAGCAGCGCGACCGGATCGGCGGAGTGCTGCGCACGGTCGACCTGGCGGGCGTGCCCTACGACGTCGGCGCGGAGGCGTTCCTCGCCCGCCGCCCCGAGGTCCCCGCGCTGCTGGACGAGCTCGGGCTGGCCGACCGGCTCGTGCACCCGACCGCGGCGCGCGCGTCGATCAGGGCGGCAGGGCGCACGGTGCCCCTGCCCGGCGGCACGGTGCTCGGCGTGCCGACGAGCACGGCCCGGCTGTCGGGCGTGCTGTCGGACGCGGGGGTCGCGGCCGTGGCTGCGGAGCCCGGACGCCCGCTGGCCTGGTTGATGGGCGGAGACGTCGCGCTCGGTGGGCTGTTGCGGGCCCGGTTCGGCAACGAGCTCGCCGACCGCCTCGTCGACCCACTGCTGGGCGGCGTCTACGCGGGGCGGGTCGACGCACTGGGCCTGCGCGCCACCATGCCCGCGCTCGCCGCGGCGCTCGACGTGGGCGCGTCCTCCCTCACGGCCGCCGCGGACATCGCGACCGGCACAGCCGCGGGCGGTTCCAACGGCACAGCCGCGGGCGGCTCCAACGGCACAGCCGCGGACATGGTGAGTCCCGCATCCCGCCACGGTGAGTCCGCCGATCCGGCACGGCGAGATCGGGCTCCCAGCACACCGTCCCCCGTGTTCGGGGCACTCCGCGGCGGCTACCGGGTTCTGCTCGACGCCCTCGCCGACGCCGCACGCGCCGACATCCGCCTCGGCACCACCGTCCGCGGGATCGAACGCAGCGCGGCGGGCTGGCTGCTGGTGCTCGGCCCGGCCAACGCGCCGGAGGCGCTCGAGGCCGACGCGGTGGTGCTGGCGGTGCCTGCCCCGGCCGTGGCGCGCCTGCTGGGGCCGATCGCCCCCGCGGCGGCGACGGCGGCGGCGGGCGTCGAGCTCGCCTCGTCCGTCGTCGTGGCCATGGCGTTCCACGGGCAGGACGTGGCTGGCGTGACCACCTCCGGCGCCTTGATCGCGGCAGGCGAGCCGCTCGCGATCAAGGGACTCACCCACTCGACGACGAAGTGGTCGCACCTGCAGGGCGACGGCCTGGTCAGGATGCGCGCGTCACTGGGGCGGTTCGGTGAGGCCGCTGCCCTCCAGGCCGACGATGCGACGCTGGTCGCCCAGGTGCGCGCCGATCTCGCCACCCTCGACGGGATCACCGCGGCGCCGGTCGCCGTCCACGTCCAGCGCTGGGGGGGTGGTCTGCCCCAGTACGGGGTCGGCCACGTCACCCGGATCGCGACCCTGGAAGGCGGGCTGCCCGACGGGATCGCCGTCGCGGGGGCCGCACTGCACGGCGTCGGGGTGCCCGCGTGCATCGCCACGGGTCGGGCCGCTGCCGACCGCGTGGCCCGTCCAGTCGTTACGATCGGGTAATGGCCCGCCTGGACTACGCCGAGCTCAACAGCATGATCCGATACACGATGTGGTCGGTGTTCCGGATCGAGCCGGGACACCTCGACGACGACCGTTCAGCGGTCGCCGCGCAGCTCACGGACTACCTCGACGCGCTGGCGGACAAGGGCGTCGTGGTGCGCGGCGTCTATGACCTGGCGGGCCTGCGGGCCGACGCCGACTTCATGATCTGGTGGCACGCGGAGACCGTCGAGGCCCTGCAGGCCGCGTACACGGGGCTGCGCCGCACGGCTCTCGGCCGGGCCAGTGAGCCGGTGTGGAGCCAGGTGGCGCTGCACCGGCCCGCGGAGTTCAACAAGAGCCACGTACCCGCGTTCATCGCGGGCGAGGAGCCGAAGGCGTACGTCTGCGTCTACCCGTTCGTGCGGTCGTTGGACTGGTACCTCCTGCCCGACGAGGAACGCCGCACGATGCTCGCCGAGCACGGGCAGGCCGCCCGCGGCTACGCGGACGTGCGCGCCAACACCGTGCCCGCGTTCGCGCTCGGCGACTACGAGTGGATCCTCGCCTTCGAGGCCGACGAGCTGCACCGCATCGTCGACCTCATGCGCGACCTGCGCGCCACCGAGGCCCGCAGGCACGTCCGCGAGGAGGTGCCCTTCTTCACGGGCCCGCGCGTGCAGCCCGGCGATCTGGTGGCCGCGCTCCCCTGACCGCGGTCAGCTCTCGTCGGGCTCCAGGGTGATCGAGATCGAGTTGATGCAGTACCGCAGGTCGGTGGGGGTGCCGTAGCCCTCGCCCTCGAACACGTGGCCGAGGTGGCTGTGGCAGTTGGCGCAGAGCACCTCGGTGCGCTTCATACCCATCGCGTAGTCGGTGCGCTCGATGACGGCGTCGCCTGCCAGCGGGGTGAAGAACGAGGGCCATCCGCAGTGCGAGTCGAACTTCGTGTCGCTGCGGAACAGCTCGGCGCCGCAGGCGCGGCAGCGGTAGACGCCCTTGGTCTTCGTGTCGGTGTACTCGCCGACGAACGGCGCTTCGGTGCCCGCCTGCCGCAGCACGCGGTACTCGGCCGGAGTGAGCTGCGCGCGCCACTCGGCGTCGGACTTGACGACGTGCGCCGGCTGGTCGGTTACGGGTTCCATACCTCCAAGGCTACGTCGGAAGCGCCCGAGCAGGCCTTTCAGAACCATGTCGAGACCACGAACAGCAACGCGTCCCACACGACGCCCGCGACGACGGCCAGCAGCATGAGCACGACCGCGACGGCGGCCAGGCGGCGTTCGCCCTCCGCGCGGTTGGCCGACTCGGCGAACCTCCCGACGCCGTCCAGGTAGCCCTCGACCGTGAACGCCGGATTCTCCCGGTGCATGCGGTCGAGATGCGCAGCGAAAGCCTGCGCCTCGGGATCATCGCGATCGAGCCCGACCAGCTCGTTGTCGAAGCGATCCGGCATGTGCCCCAGCCTAGGCCGCTGAGCCGGTAGCGTGCGACGGCGTGGCGACCAAGGCAGCGGAGCTGATCACCGTGCCCGGCCCTGACGGGCCCCGCGAGGTGCGGCTGACCAGCCCGGACAAGGTGTACTTCCCAGAGCGCGGCATCACGAAGCGGGAGGTCGTGGAGTACTACCTTGCGGTGGTCGACCCGCTGCTCGGGGTGCTGCGGGAGCGGCCGACCAACCTCAAGCGCTATCCCGACGGGGTCACCGGCGAGCCGTTCTACTCCAAGCGTCTGCCCAAGGGGGCGCCCCCGTACACGCAGACGGTGCGCGTGACGTTCCCCAGCGGGCGGACGGCCGACGCGCTCTGCCCGACCGAGCCCGCGGTGCTGCTGTGGGCGGCGAACATGGGCACGTTCGACTTCCACCCGTGGCCCGTGCGCCGCGCCGACCCCGACCGGCCCGACGAGCTGCGCATCGACCTGGACCCGCAGCCGGGCACCGACTTCGACGACGCGGTCCCGGTCGCCGCCGTGCTACGCGAGGTGCTCGCCGAGGCGGGCCTCGTCGGCTGGCCGAAGACGTCGGGCGGTCGGGGGATCCACGTCTTCGCCCGCATCCGCCCGGAGTGGGACTTCATCGCCGTACGGCACGCGGTCATCGCGATCGCGCGCCGCGTCGCCGAGCGGCTCCCCGAGCGGGCCACGGTGGCCTGGTGGAAGGAGGAACGTGGGGAGCGTGTGTTCCTCGACTACAACCAGGCCGCGCGGGACCGGACGGTGGCGTCGGCGTGGTCGGTGCGCGGCCGCCCCCGCGGCACCGTCTCGATGCCACTCAGCTGGGACGAGCTGCCGTCGGTCGAGCCGGAGGACTTCGACGTCCGCACGGCGCCGGGGCACTACGCCCGCCGCGGCGACGCACACGCCGACATGGACGCGCACACGGGCGGGCTGGAGACGGCGCTGGAGTGGTACGACGCCGATCCGCGCGGCGACCTGCCCTATCCGCCCGAGTACCCCAAGATGCCGGGCGAACCTCCGCGGGTCCAGCCGTCCAGGGCGCGCAACCCGGAGGCTCCGGAGAAACCGGCTTAGCCGGAGGCGACGTCGGTAGGGGCGGCGGGCGCGCTGGTTGCGGCAGCGGGGTCGGTGCCGGTGTCGGTGTCGGTGTCGTTTCGCACCGGCTCGCCGTCGAAGCTGATCGCCGACCAGGCGCCGTCGACGCCCTGGCCGGTCACTGCCCCGGGCACGCCGTCCTTCGCGTACCGGTAGATCGGCCACCCGTTGATCGTCAGCTGCTCCGTGCCGTCCGCGCGGCGGATGGTGCCCATCATCGCCGGGTCTATCACGTTGGTCCCGATGGGTCGGTCCTCGACGACAGGCGGCCAGGTCGTGGCGCACTTCCCGACGCAGTTGCTCTTCGAAGGCTTGGGGGCATCCTTGCTGTACCGGTACAGCGTGAACCCGCCGCTCGTCAGCACCGTGCCAAGGGAGGTGATCGATGTGGAGATGTCGGACGCCGCGGAGCGGAGCCCCTTGTCGCCCGTGTTGAGGGCCGTGCCACCCCCGACGGGGACGGATTGGCTGGCGGGGATGCCGGACTGGGGGAGCGCGCAGGCCCCGGACAACGCCAGAGGGGCCGCGACGAGCAACGCCATGCCGGTAGCCCGCAGAAGGAAGGGAGAGGGCATGACCCGCACGTTAGGGACGGACGGCGGCCGCCGGGGCGATGTTGAGGCACCGACGCGGTCGCCGGCGGGTTGGGCGCGTCGGGCGGACAACTCAGACCGAATGGCCGACGCGGCGTTCTCAGTCACGCGTAGCCTGGTCTCAGATCGACGCTGGTCGCACCGCCGGGCCGCTCGTCCTCCGGCCGACGCCTCCCGCGATGACCGGCTCCCGCGTGACTCAGCGTCACTGCAAACGGAGCGCCCAGCGGTGGCGCGTTGCCGGCAGACCGCCTCTCCGGCGTAGAGCCTGAAGGCGTTACCGGGCGATCGGCCCAATATTTGTGGCGTTCGGAGTAGTTGATCGCCGTTCGCCGCGCCCGACGCTCAAGTGGGCCCACGAAGTTCTCAGCTTGGCAACCTGAGCCACCAATGCCCTCATACGGTCGCCGCCATGAACGACGGGTTGCTGCGCACTGCGTGGCTCACCGGGCTCGGCGCCATGGTCGCGGGTCCTCCGCTGCTGTGGCTCGCCACGGCTCCTCGCGAGCCGATGTGGTCCCGGCTGGCTGTGGTGTCCGGCTTCTTCGCGCTCACCGTGCTGATCTGCGCCGCTGTGCTGCCGAGCAGGCTGCGCTCGCTGAACCGCGCGTTCGGCATCGAGAGCGTGATGGAGGTGCACCGCTTCTGCGGAGTTTCGGCCACCGTGCTCGTGCTCGTCCACCTCGCCTGCGTCCTGATCAACGACCCGCGCTCGGTGGCGCTGCTGAACTTCTTCAGCGCTCCACCCCGCGCCCAGGCCGCGGTCGCGTCGACGGCGGCGCTGGTCCTGCTCGTGGGTGTCGTCGCGCTCAAGGCGCGCCTGCAGCTGACCTACGAGTCGTGGCGTTGGATGCACGTCGGGCTCGCCTCCGCTGTGCTGGTGTTCGGCGCTCTGCACGTGGTGTGGCTGAACCACGCGCTGCTGGTGCCTGCGATGTCAGCTGCGTTCCTCGTGCTCGTGGCGGTCGTCGTCGCCGTGGCGAGCTACCGGTGGGTGTGGCGGGGTCTGCTCGACCCGGCCACCGAGTTCGTCATCCACGAGATCCGCCCCGAAAGCTCGACGATCAGCACCGTCGTGCTGGCTCCGCGCGGCAAGGAAGCCGCATGGAGCTTCGTGCCCGGCCAGTTCGCCTGGGTGCGGATGGGCCGCTCGCCCGCCGCCGAAGAGCACCCCTTTACGATCTCGTCGAGCTCCCGCGACGAGTACACGATGTTCACCGTCCGGCACGCAGGCGACTTCACGCGGACGCTGACCTCCCTCGCCCCCGGCACCCCCGTCTGGGTCGACGGTCCGCACGGGGCGTTCTCCGGAGACATCAAGGAATGCTCCGGGTTCGTCCTCGTCGCGGGCGGCGTGGGCATCACCCCGATGATGAGCATGTTGCGCACAGCGGCCGACCGCGGCGACCGGCGGCCCTACCGCCTCGTGGTCGTCGCCTCCCGCCAGGAGGACCTGCTGTTCCGCGAGGAGCTCGGTTTCCTGCGCGGCACTCTCGACCTGGTGGTCACCGAAGTGATGCGCCGACCCAGCGACGACTGGGAAGGCCACTTCGGCGACCTCGGCTTCGGCCTGCTCTCGCTGGTGCTCGGCAGCACCGAGAACCCCGAGTCCGTCGACTTCTTCCTGTGCGGTCCGCCCGCCATGATCCACAGCGCTCTCGAGGTCATCGAGGACCTCGACGTGGACCCCGCACGCATCCACACCGAACTGTTCGACTTCGTCTGACGCTCCCCCTCCGTCTGACCTGAAAGGCCCCACCCATGCTCCGCCGGATACCCCGGTTTTTGCGTGTCTCGATCGTGCTTGCGATCGTCGCCGCCGTCGCTTTGACGGTCTACCAGTCCTGGTCCTCCGGCGTTGTCGGAACCGGCGGCTGGACCCAGACCCAGTGGGGCCCACTCGGCCCAGCTGACCGCGACCTGCTCGTGAAGGTCCGCCAGGCGAACCTCTGGGAGGGCCCGACGGGTCAGCAGGCCTCGCAGCAGGCCAGCTCGCCTGTCGTCCGCGAGGTCGGCGCGCACCTGGCCACCGAGCACACCGACCTCGACGCGCAGACCCGCAAGGTCGCCGACCAGCTCGGCGTGCTGCTGCCCGCGGCTCCCAACGCCCAGCAGCAGGGCTGGATGACGGAGATCTCCGCGGCGACCGGTTCGGACTACGACCGGATCTTCGTCCAGCGCGTGCGCCAGGCCCACGGCATCGTGCTGCCGCTGCTCGCCCAGGTGCGCGTCAGCACGCGCAACTCGATGATGCGTGACTTCGCTACCACCGGAATGCAGTTCGTGAACCGGCACATCGGCTACCTCGAGAGCACCGGCCTGGTCGACTACAACGCGCTGCCCGCGCCGCCCGACCCGACCGTGTTCACCTTCACCGGCGCTCCCGGCGGCCAAGACCTGGTCATGCCGACGCTCGTCATCCTCTGCTGCCTGATCGCGGCGGCCGGGTTCGCGGCCGCGTTCCGGCGCAAGCGCTCGCAGAAGAGCCGGTCAACGATGGTCGACCCGCCGCGGCGTGCCCCCCTCCCTGTCCCCGTCCCTTTCCCGCTCCCTGAACTCGTGGCCATACCCGGGCCACGTGGACCGTCCATCGATCCGCACCCTTCTCTACCTCTCGTTTTGCCGGGCGAGGCCACCGGGCCCCGTCATGCGGTCCGCCCCCGAGTCCGCAACTGATCCGCTCCCCAGCTCGAACTGATCCGCTCCCCACTCGAAACGGAAACCCCAATGTTCTCGAACGCTCCCCAGAGTTCGACCAGGCGTTACGTGACGGCAGCTGCCGCCGCGCTCGCCTGCCTGCTGCCTGCAGCCTGTGACGCGGCTGCCGCCAGCCCGGCGTACCACTACAAGCCCCCGGCCGCGGCCCCGACAGACGCCGCGGCGCATCCAGCCGCGTACAAGTCCACCGGCGGGTACTGGTCCAACAAGGGCGGTCACCGCGTCTGGCACCCCGGTACGCCCCCGGCCAACACGACGACCAGCGCGGCTGCTGCGCCCACCAGCGCGGACGCCACGACCGACGCTGCTGCGCCCACCAGCGCTGACGCCACGACCGACCCCGCTGTCGCCGCCACCGCGACCGACACGGCGGCGACCGGCACGGCCGCGGCGACGACCACCGTTGCTGCCACGGCCACGAACGACGCGACGAACAACAACAACGGGCTCGACGTGCTGGCCCGCGACTGCTCCAAGAGCAAGCTGGCTCCGCACACCGGATTCCAGGTCGCTCCCGCGTGTGTCTCCACCGCCTTCGGTGAGGTCGCCGCGCAGGACAAGGACCCGTCGCTGCTCATCACCAGCGCGCCCAACACGGTCGCGGCGAAGACCGCCTTCACGCTCCAGGTCAGTACCCGCAACCTGGTCAGGGACCGCTTCCTCGGTGCCGCGGTGGGCGGCTACTACCTGGAGAGCTCCGTTCTGACCGACGGCGGCCTGCAGCGCGGTCACTTCCACACCGCGTGCCGCATGCTGACCAGCACCACCGAGGCGCCCGACCCCAACCCCGTGCCCGCCTTCTTCCTGGCGACGCAGGACAACGGCGGCAGCGCTACCCCCGACACCGTCACGATCAGTGTCACGGGAATGCCCACCGCGGGCGAGGCGCAGTGCACGGTGTGGGCCGGTGACGGATCCCACCGCGTGCCGATGATGCAGCGGGCCAACCAGACCCCGGCCATCGACTCCGTCCGCATCAAGGTCACCTGAGAGCAATGACCGTCTTCACCGACTTCGGGGATCGGGTTGCGGAAGATGCAGGTCCGGCCGCTGAGCTTGCGCCCATGGTCGAGGTGTGGTTCCGCATCCTCGGCGAGCACGTCCCCGACGAAGACCGTCGCTGCCGAGCCTGCACGGGGGTGCGGCGCACCGCCTGGCCGTGCCAGGTGCGGGCGCTGGCCGAGCGGGCCCGCCAGTGGCACGCCATCGGCCTCTCCGCCCGCGGGCGGCGGCTGCCCGGCCTGCGTGGGTCGTCGTGCCCGCTCACGCTTCGGGAGCGCGAGTTCCTGCAGCTTGCCGCCGATGGTTGGCGGGACGTGGAGATCGCTGAGCGGCTCGACGTACCGGAGCCGACAGTGCGGACGTCGATCCGACGGATCGCACGGGCGGTCGGGGCACCTGACCGCGGCACCTTGCTGGTGCTGGCGCTGCGGGCAGGGGTCGTGGTCTGACAGCGAGGGCACGGGTCCGGTAGACCGGACAAGTGCGCAAGGACATCGCTGACATCGCTGATGTTGCCGTGGTGGGCGCCGGGCCTTCGGGCTCGGCGTCCGCCTTGCGCGTTCTGCAGCTACGTCCCGACGCGCGGGTGCTCCTCCTGGACGCCGCGGCGTTCCCCCGGGACAAGACCTGCGGGGACGGGGTGGCGGCCCAGGTGTTCGATCTGCTCGACGCGTTGGGCGTGCCGGATCTTCGCCCGCTCGGCCCGGCCGTGCCCGGTCTGCGGCTGCGCAGCCCCGGTGGACAGGTTGTCGCCCGCCGGTGCGCGCGGCCCAACCACCCCATACCGCGGGCGGTGTTCGACGCCAGACTCGTCGACGCGGCCGTCGCGCGCGGGGCGCATCTGCACCGCCACCGGGTGCGGTCGCTGCGGGTGGAGTCTGATCGCGTCGTGCTCGACGACGTGTACTCGGCGCGGGCCGTGATCGGCGCCGACGGTGCGAACTCGGTCGTCCGACGGCTGATCGGCGGCCCACCGGCGCCGCCGCGCGCGGTCGCCGTCGCGATCCGCGGCTACACCCCCGTGACGGCCCGCCCCGATGAGCTGGTGATCGAGTTCGCCAGGCGCCGCTACCCCGCGTACGCCTGGGCGTTCCCGGTGGCCGACGGCCGGGCGAACGTCGGCTTCGGGGTCTTCGACCGGCGTGGCGGAGGATCCCGGCGCGAGTTGCTCGCCGCGCTCGCCGCCCTGCTGCCGGGGCAGGAACCCGACCCGGAGAGCGTGCGCGGGCACCACCTCCCGCTCTCGACGGGCCCGCGGCACCATCCCGACGGACGGGTGCTGTTGGCCGGTGACGCCGCCGCGCTCGTCAACCCCCTCACCGGGGAGGGGATCTACGACGCGGTCGCCTCCGGAGCGCTCGCGGGTCAGGCGGCCCTGCTCGGCGCGGGCGCGGGTGCCGCGCACCGGGCGGCGATGCGGCGCGCGTTCGGCCGTCATCGAAGCCACCTCGCGGTGCTGGCGCGGCTGCTGCCGCACACGCGGTTCCTGGACGCTGCGGTGGCGGCGGCCGCCCGCGATCCCGCGGTGTTCGACGCCGCCGTCGACCTCGGGCTGGCGGGCGGGTCGGCCGACCGGCATGCGTTGCGCGCGGTTGCGGCCGCCTATCTGCGCCCGTTGCGCTGAGCATGTTTCGGGGCGCGCCGGTGGTTCACGGCGGGCAGACGACGCCCGTCTCGGGTACGGCCGCGTCGACCAGCAGGTTGTCGACCAGCGAGTTCACGCACATGGTGCGGGGGAACGCGCCGGTGCCCGCACCCTGCCAGCCGATGTAGACGGCGGACGACAGGGACTGCGCGACGCGCTGGGACCCGTCGACCGGGGCGCGGGGGCCTGCTGCCGTGCCGATGACGGCCAGCGGCGGGAGACCGGGCGGCACCGCGGCCGCACCCGCGTCACCACCGGTCGGCCAGGGCGCGCACGCCACCAGGTCGGCGGCGAAGCTGCCGCCGAACAGCGGATATGCCGCCCGCCACCGCTTGGCGAGGTCCTCGATCTGGGCGGGCGCGATGCGGTTCTGCACGTCGTTGCAGTCGGTCGCGAGGACGGCGTCGTAGCGGCCGCGTTCGCCGATCAGCGGAGCGAGCTGGTCGAGCAGCGGCGCCGGGTTCCCCGCCGCGGCAGCGGCCAGCGCGTCGGTCAGCGCCGCCCAGGTCGCAGGTTCGCCCAGCGACGTGCGAATGGCCATGACGGTCGCGCCCGCGGTGAGCAGCCTGCCGTCGGGGTCGGTCAGCGGGTGCGCGCGCAGGGTGTTGACCAACGTCGTGACCGTCGCTCGCGGGTCGTTGCCCAGTGCGCAGCCGCTGCGGGCCCTGCAGCTCAGCGCGTACGCGTCGAACGCCGCCTCGGCCGAGCGCGCCTGCGCCTCCGAGCGGTCCGGCTCGTCCGTGGTCGGGTCGGGCGGGCCGTCCAGCACCAGCCGACCGACCGCTTCGGGGTGCGCTTTCGCCCAGACGATCAGCGCCTCCGCGCCGTCGCCCGTCCCCATGGCCGAGAGCCGCGTGACCCCGAGCGCTTGGCGCACCACCTCGACGTCGGCGGCCGCCGCGGCGCTGGAGAAGCCGTTGAGCTGGCCGTCGAGCGCGATGTTGCACGCCTGCACCACGGCGCGGGCCTGCTCGAGCAGCGCTGCGGCGTCCAGGGTGGCGGGGTCGGCGTCGACGAGCGCCTGCCGCGCGCCGGGGTCGGCGCAGTCGAGACCGTCGACGCCGGTGCCGCGGCGGTCCAGCCCGATGATCGCGTAGCGGGAGAGCAGGTAGTCGGGCACCTGCGCGGCGAGCCGCGCCGCGCGGGCCGCGGTCGGGTCGGTCGCGGTGTCGCCCAGCACGAGCAGCGGCGGGCGGGTGTCGAGCGGAACCCGGCCGGGCGCGTCGGCCAGACCGACCCGCACGACGCCGAGCGTCACCGCACCCAGCACCGGCTGGTCGGGGTCGAGCGGCACGGTCAGGTTGCCGCAGTCGGCCCGCAGCATCCGGCCCGCCGGGACGGCGACGCCGAGCCCCCCGAGCGTGCCCGGCGTGCAGTCGCCCATCGGAAGCGTGTTGTGCTGGGGCTGCAGCGGCGGAAGCGGAGGTACCGCGGCCGACGGGATCGGTGCCGCAGGCAGGTCGGCTCCGCGCACCGCCACCGGCGGCCTGCTCGACGGCCCGACGGTGCACGCCGCGGCGAGCCAGGCGACGAGCACGATCGCGGCCGCCGCCCGTCGTGCCACCTGCGCCTCCGTGAGCCAGGCGCACGGCACCGACCAAGCGCCCTGCGCGGGATGTCGAGCGTGCCCGACCGGCGGTGTGGCCGTCGTGAGGGCGTCAGGCGACCCGCGGCGTGGGTTGCGCCCGCGCCAGCTCCAACCGCACGGCCACCGGCAGCACAGGCAGCTCGAGCGCGGTACGGGCGGTGGCCAGCACCTCCTCGTCCAGACGGCGGAGGACGGCGCGCACGTCGGCGTCGTCGGCCAGCCACAGGGTGACCCGCAGCGCGGGCGCGGTGGCGGACCCGACGAGGCGGGCCCTGGCCCGCCCGACCCCCGGCAGCGCACCCGCCTGCGCCGCCACGGCTTCCCCCGCGGCGGCCGAGCTGACGAGGATCGTCGTCTCCGGGCCGCCGGGCAGCGTGACGTCGGGGTGCGGCTCGGGCCGGACCGACCGGGCCACCCAGGCCAGGCCGAGTATCGCCAGCAGGATGCCCCCGACGATCGCGACCATGCGCCACAGGAGGGGATCAGCGACCACGGCGGCGACGATGATCGGGTCGAGCAGCGGACGGGCCGCCCGGCCGGTGCCGAAGACGCCGTAGGACAGCAGCGTGACGCCCACGCCTGCCGCCAGCAGGACCAGGCCGATCAGGACCGCGAGCCAGCGGTCGCCGCCCGTGGAGCGCGCCACGGCTGACCGGGACCGGCGCCGCAGCCGCGCATCGGCCTTCCGCGGCGGGGGCGCTTCGGTCCCGTTCCCCTTGGTCAGGTCGACGGTCATTGCAGGCCTTCCTGCTCCAGCACCGAGACCGCGACGCGGGGGCGGCGGCGCAGCGGCAGCTCGTCCAACAGCTCCTCGACGCGGCCGATCACGGTCTCCCGCAGCTCCGGCGGTGCGTCGCTCCAGGAGCGGGCGGTCACCGCCACCCGGCGCGCCGACGCCGTCACCGCCGCCGAGACGATGTCGTCGCAGGCCCGCACCCGCGTGCCGACCAGCCGGGCGAGCACCCGCGGCGAGGTCGTGACGGTCATGTCCGCGGCAGGCGCGTCGAGCCGGAGGTCGGCGCGCCGCGCGGCGAGCCCGACGAACACCAGCAGCAGGCCCGCTACGGCGACGCCGATGGCGATGCCCGGAACCGGGCTCGCGTTCCACGTGAGCCGCGCGAGCGTGGCCCCCCAGTCAGGCCACGGCACGAGGAGCCCCCCGTCGGTGACGGGCCGCACCCACGCCGAGACGACTTCGATCACCAGCAGGACCCCCACCATGGCGAGCGCGAGGCCGAGCAGTGGGGCGAGGACGCGCAACAGCACACGCATGGCCGCTCCTACCGCAGACGCACAGCGGGCACGGCCGCGCCAGGGCGCATGCCGGTGATCGTGACAGCCAGCGCGCGCACCCGGTGGCCCGCCAGCCGGGCGAGATCGTCGGCGACGGCGGCGCGCACGTCCTCGACCACGCTGCGTACCGTCGTCGGGTAGCGCAGCGTCAGCTCGACGCGCACGTCGACGGGCGTGGGATCGCCCGTGCCGACGGTCACCCGCGCGCTCGCGCCCGCCTCTCCGACGTCGATGCCCGCCAGCCTGCGCCCGTTGCGCAGCGTGCCCGGCACGCTGTCCGCGGCGTGCTCGACGATCTTGCGCAGCACCGTCGGGTGGATGTCCAGGCTGCCACGCTCGGCGGCCTCGACCAGGCGGCCCCTCAACGGTCTCGCCCGCGCCCGAGCAGTGAGGTGAGGTCCAGCTGCCCGTCGACGGCCATGCCGACGAGCAGCCCGACGATGCCGACGACCAAGGTGATCAGGAAGGGGCCGAACCCGCCGATCGATCCGGCCGCGCCGAGGATCAGGCCCGCCAACAGACCGGTTCGGGTCGCGTTCATGCGTGTCTCCGTTGCGTCAGGTCAGCGGGCGGCTGCGCCGCCGCCGCTGGTGAATGGTGGCCTTCATTCGACGCGCGCGGTCATCGGGGCGACCACGACCTCGGTGCCGTCATCGATCTCGGGGAGGTGGATGTCGTTGACCGCGATGTTGACCTCGATCACCTCGAGGCCGGTCATGGCTTCGACGGCGCTGATCACGTTGCGCCGCACCGCCCTGGCCAGGTCCACAATAGACGCGCCGTACTCCACGACGATGTCGAGGTCGACGGCGGCCTGCTTCTCACCGACCTCCACCTGCACGCCCGTCATGTTCGAGACGCCGACGCCGCCACTGGGGATCCGCTCCCGGATGGCGCCGAACGCGCGGGACATGCCGCCGCCCATGGCGTAGACGCCCGAGATCTCCCGCGCCGCGATGCCCGCGATCTTCTGCACGACCGACGCGGCGATCGTGGTCTTGCCCTGCGCCGTCTCGTCGGCGAGGCGCGCGGGCGGCCCGATGACGGCGTCCCCGCTGGTGACGGTGGTGGTCGTCGTGCTCGGTGTCGTCATCCTGGTGCTCCTCCTGCTGTTGGTTTCGATGGTGTCGCCTCAGGATGCGCGCCGGCCACCGCGGCTCACCGGGGGTCACCCGTTCGGGCGTAGTGCAGCAGCAGGGTGTCGTCGTCGGTCAGGGCGCCGACCAGCGACAGCGCGAGCAAGGGCGACCCGCCTTTGCCGACGGCGATGCGTCCCGCGTCGCCTGCCGCGAGGACGGGGGCGACGGTGAGGCACAGCTCGTCGACGAGGCCTGCCGCAACGAAGTCGCCGAACAGCCGGGGGCCGCCCTCGCACAGCACCCTGAGCAGACCTCGGCGGCCGAGCTCGTCGAGCATCGCCGCGGGGTCGAGCGGGTCGAGCACGACGACGTCGGCGCCTGCCGCGGTCAGCGCATCGCGGCGGTCCTTCCTCGCAGCGGAGCCGGTGAGCACGATGGGCGGCACCCTGGTGTCGGTGAACAGCGCCGAGGTCGGGTCGAGGTCCGCCGACCCCGTGACGACGGCGATCGGCGGCGGCAGCGTGCGGCCCCTCGTCGGCTTGCGCGCCCCCCGGTAACCTTCGGCGCGCACCGTGCCCGCCCCGACGAGGACCACCTCGGCGAGCTCGCGCAGCACCCCGAACACCTCGCGGTCGGCGGCCCCACCCAGACCCCCCGACCTCCCGTCGGCCGTGGCTGCCCCGTCCGCGCTGGCGACGAAGTTGACGCGGACGTGCGGCGCGGTCAGCTCCTCGGGGTAGGCGTAGTGGGTCAGGAGATCGGGCGTATCCGAGCCTGCGGGAGCCGACGTGGGGAGCAGCGTGCGCACGACGCCATCCCAGCACGTCCGGGCGGCCGCGCACATCGCGGTGACAGTTCGTCTCCCGGCCGTGCTCGCTCGGTGACCGTGGGACGATGACGCACGCCGATCACCGGAGGTGGCCGTGGACGAGGCTGAGCGCGAGGCGGAGGGCGCCGACGCCGAGAGTGACGAGGCCGCGGCCGCCGGCCTCGGCCCCGGCCTCGGCCTCGGCAACCCTGGGCCCGAAGCGCGCGGGTCCGACGACTCTCGGTCCGACGACCCTCGGCCTGACGACCCTGGGCCTGACAACCCTGCGCCCGATGACCGTGGGCCCGATGACCGTGTGTCCGATGGCCCTGGGCCCGATGGCCTTGCGCCCCATGACCCTGGGCCCGAGCACTCTGCGCTCGATCTGCCCGCGCGCGAACGCGGGAGCCGCGACGACCCCGTCCTCGACCACGACGGCCCGTGGAGCGAGGAGGACTACCGCGTCCTCACCGCGAAGGGCATCGCCCACGGCGATGGCCGCGCGGAGCTGATCGACGGCGCGCTCGTGGTGGGGCCGGGCCCGACCCGGGAGAGCGAGCAGGCCGTCGCCCGCACCCGCAAGGCGCTGGACGCCGCGCTGCCCGATGGCCTGCGGGTGGTCGGGCCGGTCGCGCTGCGGATGGGCACGGACTGCGTGCTCGTCCCCGACCTGGTGATCGTGCGTGCGGCGGCCGAGAGCGAAGCCGCGCAGGAGTCGGCGTTCGATGCAGAGGACGTGCTGATGGTCGCCGAGATCGTCGGGCCCGAGCACGGCGCCGTGGACCGTTCGTTCAAGCCCCAGGTCTACGCCCGCGCCCGCCTGCCCTACCTGCTGCTGGTGGACCACCACGTCCCCTTCGCGGCGGCCAGCATGCTGATCAGCGGCCGCTACCACGAGTACGCGCGGGCGTCCGGCGCGGAGGCGCTGGAGATCGAGGAGCCGTTCCGGCTCCGCGTACCGCAGGCAGCGCGCTGAGCCGGGTCCCTACGGTGCCGCCGGGCAGGTGTGGCGGGTAAGACTGGACGCATGCGCTATCTCGACCTCGATACCCACAAGCGGTACTCGGTCATCGGACTGGGCACATGGCAGTTCGGCTCCCGCGAATGGGGGTACGGACGCGAGTACGCCGACGACGCGGCGGGCCAGATCGTCGCGCGGGCCCGTGAGCTGGGCATCACCGTGTTCGACACGGCCGAGGTCTACGGCTTGGGGCGCAGCGAGCGCATCCTGGGCGCGGCGCTGCGGGCGTCGGGCGGCACGGACGACGTCGTCGTGGCAACGAAGATCTTCCCGGTGCTGCCGACCGCGCCGATCGTCGAGCAGCGCGGGGTGGCCAGCGCGCAGCGGCTGGGGGTGCGCACTATCGACCTCTACCAGGTCCACCAGGCCAACCCGGTGATCAGGGACACGACGACGATGCGCGGCATGCGGGCGCTGCGCGACGTCGGCCTCGTGGACGACGTCGGCGTCTCCAACTACGGGCTCGACCGTTGGCGGCGGGCGGAGGCGGCGCTGGGCGGCCCTGTCCTGTCCAACCAGGTGCAGTTCAGCCTCGTCGCGCGGGGGCCGATGGCCGAGCTGCTGCCGTGGGCCCAGCAGACCGGGCACATCGTGATGGCCTGGAGCCCGCTCGCCCAGGGACTGCTGTCGGGTCGCTACGACGCGACGAACCGCCCCTCCGGCGGGGTCCGTGCGGCCAACGCGCTGTTCCTCCCGGAGAACCTCACCGCGGCCGCCCCGCTGCTGAACCTGCTGCGCGAGATCGGCGAGGGACACGGCGTGACACCTGCCCAGACCGCGCTGGCCTGGCTGGTGCACCAGCCCAACGTGGTGGCCATCCCTGGCGCCTCCAGCGTCGCCCAGGTGGAGAGCAACGCCGCCGCGGCCGACGTGCGACTCGCCGACGACGAGTTCACCGCCCTCACGGCTGCGGCCGAGGTGTTCCGGCCGAGGACCGGCGTCTCGGCCATCCCCGCCCTGGTGCGGGCCCGCCGCTGACGCGGCACGGCCGGGTCAGCGCACGTGCGCCCGCAGGAAGTCGAGCGTGCGCTGCCAGGCGATCGCGCCCTGCTCCTTGTCGTAGGTGCCCAGCAGGTTCTCGTCGTTGAAGAACGCGTGGCCCGCCGGGTAGAAGTGGAACACCGGCTTGACGCCCGACTCGGCCTCGATCCGCTGCGCGAGCGCGGTGGCCGCCTCGGGCGAGGTGAACGAGTCCTCTGAACCGAAGTGCCCCTCGACGGGCGCGGTGAGGCCCGACAGGTCCGGGTAGTCCTCCTTCAACACGCCGTAGAACGGCACCGCTGCGCTGATCTTCGCCCCCTGCTGCGCGGCCAGCACCAGCACGAACCCGCCGCCCATGCAGAACCCGACGGCGCCGACCGTCGAGGAGGTGACGGCGTCGTGGCTGAGCAGGTAGTCGACGGCTCCACCGAGGTCGCGCGCGGCCCCGTCGACCGGCAGTTCCGACATCAGCTTCCCGGCCTCGTCGCCGTCGTGGGTGGTGGCGCCGCCGTAGAGGTCCGGCGCGAGCGCCACGAAGCCTTCCGCGGCGAGCCGGTCGGTGATGTCCTTGATGTGGCTGGTCAGGCCCCACCACTCCTGGATGACGATCACCCCTGGCCCGGATCCGGACGGCGGAACGGCGAGGTAGCCGTGCGCGGAGTGGCTGTTTGACGGAAATGTCACGTTCTGGATGGGGTTCGACACAGCGCCTATCAGATCACCGGTCGGCGACGTGTGCAGCGCCACTGCCTGTGACGAAACGGTCTCGGGTTCAGGGCTGCAAGAACGTCTGCTCGCAGACTAGGTTCCGTCCCATGAGCGTGATAAGTCCGGCGCTGGTGTCCCCGGCACGTCACGCGGCGGCGGTCGACGATCTCGTGCGGCGCTATCGCGCGGTCCCCGCGGGCACCCGCGTGCGGCTGGGCAAACGGACCTCGAACCTGTTCCGCTTCGGCCAGCCGCAGGCCGAGCGGCTCGACACCGCGGATTTCACCGGCGTCATCGACGTGGACGCGGCCGCCCGCACCGCGGACGTGCAGGGCATGACGACCTACGAGACCCTGGTCAGCGCCACGGTCGCCAGGGGAGTCATGCCGCTGGTCGTCCCGCAGCTGAAGACGATCACGCTCGGTGGCGCGGTCACGGGGCTGGGCATCGAGTCCACGTCGTTCCGGCACGGGCTGCCGCACGAGTCGGTGCGCGCGATGGACGTGCTGCTCGCCGACGGCGACATCGTCACCGCGCGGCCCGACAACGAGCACGCCGACCTGCTGGCCGCGTTCCCCAACTCCTACGGCACGCTGGGCTACGCGCTGCGCCTGGAGATCGACGTCCAGCCGGTGGCCCGGTACGTCCACCTCCAGCACGTGCGTGTCGACACCGCCGACCTGGCCAAGGTGATCAGCGACGTCTGTGATGTCGGCGGCCCCGATTTCGTCGAGGGCCCCGATTTCGTCGACGGCACCGTCTTCGCGCGCGACCACCAGTACCTGACCCTCGGCCGCTTCACCGACGACCCGGGGCGGGCAGGCCCGAGCGACTACACCGGGCAGCAGGTCTTCTACCGGTCCATCGACGAGCGCGCCGAGGACGTTCTCACCGTCGAGGACTACCTCTGGCGCTGGGACACCGACTGGTTCTGGTGCTCACGCGCGTTGGGCGTCCAGAACCCGGTGCTGCGCAGGCTGTGGCCGCGGCGCTACCGTCGCTCCGACGTCTACCGCAGGATCGTCGCGCTGGACCGGCGCACCGGGCTGTCGGACCGGGTCCGTCGACTCGCGGGCCAACCGCCCGAGGAGCCGGTGATCCAGGACGTCGAGATTCCGGTGGAGCGGCTCGCCGAGTTCCTCGACGTGTTCCACCGCGAGGTCGGCATCGTGCCGGTGTGGCTGTGCCCGATCCGGCTGCGCGGGGAACGCACCTGGCCGCTGTACCCGATGGCCGCCGACGAGCTGTACGTCAACGTCGGCTTCTGGTCGGCGGTGCCGCAGCGTCCTGGCGACCCCGAGGCGCACAACCGTCTGATCGAGCGGTTGGTGGCCGACCTCGGTGGCCACAAGTCCTTGTACTCGACGGTGCACTACGGCGAGACGGAGTTTTGGGAGCACTACAACGGGCCTGCCTACCGTGCGGTCAAGCAACGCTACGACCCGCACGGCCGACTGCCCGATCTATTTGCGAAGGTCACCGGATCAGGGAGGGCTTGATGCAGGTCGCGGAGATCATCTCCAGCGTGCTCGGGACGGACGTTCCGATTCGGGTGATCGGCTACGACGGAAGCAAGGCCGGGCCGGACAGCTCCGAGCTGGCGCTGCGGATCATCTCGCCGCGCGCGCTGGCCCGGCTGGCCACCGCGCCCGGCACGCTGGGGCTGGCACGGGCGTACGTGACCGGCGAGATCGAGGTCGAGGGCGACCTCTACGAGCTGTTGAACGCGATGGCCGACATCACGATCAACGACATCACGCGCGCCGACCAGGTCCGGCTCGCGCGCAAGGTGCTGCCGATCTGGATGCGCCACCACCAGCCGCCGCCCGACCTCGAGTACCGCCCGTTGGGGCGCCTGCACTCCAAGCGGCGCGACTCGAAGGTCATCTCGCACCACTACGACGTGTCCAACCGCTTCTACGAGTGGGTGCTCGGACCGTCGATGGCCTACACCTGCGCGGTGTACCCGACGGCGTCGGCGACGCTGGAGGAGGCGCAGACCGCCAAGCACGAGCTGGTCGCGCAGAAGCTCGCGTTGACGCCAGGCATGCGGCTGCTGGACGTCGGGTGCGGGTGGGGCGGCATGGTCATGCACGCCGCGGCCGAACACGGCGTCAAGGCGCTCGGGGTGACTCTCTCCCGCAACCAGGCCGAGTGGGCGCAGGCCGAGATCGAGCGCAGGGGCCTCGGGGCGCTGGCCGAGGTGCGCCACTGCGACTACCGCGACGCGCCCGAGTCCCACTTCGACGCCATCAGCTCGATCGGGCTCACGGAGCACATCGGCAAGAACAACCTCCCGTCCTACTTCGCGTCGCTGCAGACGCGGCTGCGACCGGAAGGGCGGCTGCTCAACCACTGCATCACCCAGCCGCGCACGCCGAACAAGCGCAGGCTCGACCCGTTCATCGCCCGCTACGTCTTCCCCGACGGTCAACTGGAGCCGGTCGGGCTCCTCGTGTCGGAGATGAACGACGCAGGCTTCGAGGTGCGCCACGAGGAGAACCTGCGCGAGCACTACGCGCTGACTCTGCACGCTTGGGGCCGCAACCTGGAGGAGCACTGGGACGAGGCCGTCGCCGAGGTCGGGATCGGCCGGGCGCGGGTGTGGCGGCTCTACATGGCCGCGTGCGCGCTCGGGTTCGAGCGCGACAACATCCAGCTGCACCAGGTCCTGGGCGTTCGCGTCTCGGGGCACGGCGGATCGGGCTTCCCGCTGCGCGGCTGGCGGTGACGCTGGCCGCGCATCTCGCCGGTTGGTTGGGCAAGTGGCCCGGCGACGGTCCGGAGCTGACCGTCGTCGGGTCGAGCAGACGGACCGAGCCGGGGTGGGACGGCGAGCTGCATCCCGTCATCGGCGTCGCGGAGGCAAGCGGGCGGGGAGTGCTCTCCGTGCCGCCGTCGGTCGTCGCGGCCGTGGCCGCCGCGCTCGCTGAGGGGGACCGCGCACAGGTGCCTGCGGCCGCGGGCGTCGGCGGGCGGTTCTTCACCGGGGTCTTCCGCTGGAGCACCGCTCCCGCCGACCTGCCGGATGCGGGGGAGTGGGTCGCCGCCGACGACCCGTCCGTGCCGGAATGGCTGCGGCCCTTCGGGGGCGACGTGCTGGTCGCCGTCGACGCCGACACCGGGGAGCACCTGTCCGGCGTCGGCATCAAGCGGCACGACCCGTACGGCCACGAGCTGGCCGTCGTCACGCAGCAGGCGGCGCAGGGCCGCGGCCTCGGTCGGCGGCTGGTGAGCCAAGCCGCCCGCCGCGTGCTCGACGAGGGTGCGGTGCCCACGTACCTGCACGCCGTCGACAACGTCGCTTCCGCGCACCTGGCCGCCGCCGCGGGCTTCCCGGACCTCGGATGGGCCGTGTACGGGGCGGGCGGCAGCTGACGGGTCGCCCTGGCCGCCGCGCTGTTTCAGCTCCGGTTCCGCCGCCACCATGGGTGCTGTTCGCGTTGACCGTCGACCGGATCGCCACGTTCGGCAGGCGTTCACCGACGCCGTGGACCGCATGCCGCGGGTAGCCGTGGTCGGCGGCTCGCTCGGCGGCCTGACCGCCGCGCTCGTCCTCGCCGACATCGGCTGTGACGTGGTGGTCCACGAGCGCTCGGGCGTGTTCGTGCAGGATCTGCGGGCCAATGCGGTGGCCGCACTCGCTCCGGCACAGCTGGCCGCGTACCCCGGCGACCGCACCTCCGCGCTGGGGGAGTGGGAGCGGCGCCAGCTCGCGCTCGGTCGCGACCTGCTGCAGCGCAATCGGGTCATCGGGGACGGGTCGCAGCTGCACGGCACGTTCCGGCCAGGGGATCCAGCCCTGATCTTCGGGCTGCAGGGGCCCGGACGCTGAGGCCTGCTGCGCTCGGGTCGTTCACCGGACCGGCGGTCCGGTTCAGTCGACCAGCGCCACCGCCCGCGTCGGGCCGCCGTGGGCCCCCTGCAGCTTCAGCGGGAACCCGACGAACGTGAACCGGGTGTTGACGACCTTGTCGAGGTTGGCGAGGTTCTCGTAGTGGGTGATGTGCTCGCGTCGGCACATCATGTGGCACGGGTAGCCGGTGCTGGCCGGGTTGTCGGGAGTCGGGCTGTCCACCCCGAAGGTCTTGATCCCGCGCTGCACGATCCACTCGCTGGCCGAGTCGTCCAGCCCGGCGAACTCCGAGAGGTAGCGCTTGTCGCCCGCGTACTTGTTCCAGGTCGCGGTGTGGAACAGCACGATGTCGCCGCGCCGCACGTCGACCGGCGCGGCGGCCTCGATGCGCTCGAGGTCCTCCGCGGTGATGTCGGTCTGGGGCTTGAACTCGGTGACGTCGAGGCAGACCGCGGTGCCGAAGAACAGCTCGGGCGGCATCTTCTCGATGGTCTCCGCTGAAGGGTCGGGGTCGAGGTGGGAGAACGAGTCGACGTGGGTCGGCCCGTTGTCGTTGAGCATGAACCCGGTGGTCTGGAACGAGAACCCGCTGTCGAAGCGCGGCGCGGTCTCCTCGTGCGTGGCGTGGTCGAACTGCACGGTCTTGAGGTGGCCCGGGTAGACCTTCATGCCCTCGTAGATGTCCTGCGAGAGATCGATCAGCTGCATGTCCGCTCCTCGTGCATCCCTAGTACATGACGACGCCTGCTGTGACGTTCAGGTCTTCCCCGGTGATCGACGCGGCGGCGTCGGAGGCGAGGTAGGCGCACGCGGCCGCCACCTCCGCAGGCTCGACCAGCCGTCCGAGCGGTGAAGCGTCGGTGAAGGCGGCCAGCGCCGCGGCCTCGCTGATGCCGCGGGCGGCGGCTTGGCGGGCGATCACGTTGTCGATCCGGGGCCCCGCGACCGCGCCGGGGCAGACGGCGTTGACCCGGATCCCGTGCGGACCCAACTCCAGCGCGAGGGTGCGGACGAGGCCGAGCACCCCCATCTTGGCCGCGGCGTAGGGCGAGCGGCCGTGCAGCGGACGCTTCCCCGTCATCGACGAGATCGCGATCAGCGCGCCCCCACTTGCCGCGACCAGGCCGGGGACGAACGCGCGGAAGGTCAGGAACACGCCGTCGAGGTCGGTGGCGAGGCAGTCGCGCCACTCGGCGAGCGACGTCTCGTGCAGGGGTGCGGTCGGCCCGGCCACCCCGGCGTTGGCGACGACGGTGTGCACGACGCCGAGCTCGGCCGCCGCCCGGGCCATCGCCGCGACGGAAGCCTCGTCGCGCACGTCGCAGGCGAGGGCGGCCACCGTGCCGCCGAACGCCTCGACGTCCTCGATCGTCGCCTTCAGCGACGCGGTGTCGCGGGCGGTGGCGGCGACGGTGTACCCGTCCTTCCCGAGCGCGACGGCGATGGCGCGCCCGATGCCCCGGTTCGCTCCCGTGACGACCGCGACGCGGGCACTCACGCCCGCGCCGCCTTTGCCGCGCGGATCGCCGCCCGCAGCCGCTCCGGGGTCATGGGCAGCTCGGTCACGCGGACGCCCAGCGGGGCGAGCGCGTCGTTGACCGCGACGTTGATGGCCGCGGGCGCCATCATCCGCCCGCCTTCGCCGCCGCCCTTGATGCCGTGCAGCGTGTACGGCGACGGCGTCTCGTGATGCCCGATCCGCAGCTCCGGCACCTCCATCGCCGTCGGCATGAGGTAGTCGAGGTAGCTGGAGGCCAGCAGCTGCCCGTCGTCGTCGTAGACGAACTCCTCGTAGAGCGCCGTGCCGATGCCCTGTGCCGTGCCGCCGACGATGTGCCCGGCCAGCGAGCGCGGGTTGACCAGCGTGCCGCAGTCGTGCACGGCGGCGTAGGCGAGGAACCGCACGCTCCCGGTCTCCACGTCCACCTCGACCACCGGCACGTGACAGGCGTGGCCCATGAACGGGTAGAAGACGCCGAGGTCTTTGCGGTCGGCCGACGGCATCGTGGTGTAGGGGTGGTCGAAGACCTTCGAGTCCTCGAGACCGGACTCCATGTCCTCGGGGAAGCTGTGCTTGAACAGGTGCAGCATGATCGCGATCTCGGCGAGGGTCTTGCGCTGCTCGGGCACGCCCTTGACCTGGTAGCCGCCCGCGACCCACTCGAGGTCGTCGGGGTTGGCCTCCATCAGGTGCGCGGCCGCCCGCAGGGCCTTCGCCTTGATCTTCGCGGTGGCGCCTTCGACGGCGCCCGCCAGCATGACGGTGGTGCGCGAGCCGCCGGGCCCCGTCGCGGGCAGGCCGTTCTTGCTGCCCTGGTAGACGATCGAGACGTCGTGCGGATCGCAGTCGAACTCCTCGGCCACGAGCTGGGCGACCATCGTCTCGGGCGAGTTGCCCCAGAAGGCGCAGGAGTACAGGGTGGCGGTGATGCCGCCGGTCGCGTCGACCTTCAGCGTCACGCTCTCGGGCATCGAGGTCACGGGCGCGCCCGGCTCGTCGAACCAGAACCAGAACTCCGTCGCGGAGAACACGGAGCGTTCCTGCGCGGTGATCAGCCCGATCCCGATGTAGCGCCCCTCTTCGCGCGCCTTCGCCTGCTCGGCGCGCCAGTGTTCGTACTCCGAGAGCTCGAGCGCCTTGTCGAGGACGGCGTCGTAGTCACCGGAGTCGTAGACGTTGCCGGTGGGGATGAAGTGCGGGAACTCGCGGATGAAGTTGCGTCGGCGGATCTCCACGGGGTCCAGGCCGAGCTCGCGGGCGGCCTTGTCCACCATCTGTTCCAGCATCCAGTTGTTGACCTCGGAGCCGAAGCCGCGGTAGGCGCCCTGCTGGTTCTTGTTGGTCAGCGCGGCGCGCACCCGGTACTCGACGCTGCTGATCCGGTAGGGCCCGACGACCTGGGCGAGCGCGTTGCCGTGGTGCCCGACCCCGAACTGGATGTAGGCGCCGTAGTCGTCGACGGTGTCGATCTTGATGCCGCGCAGCGTGCCGTCGCGCATGACGGCGAGCTGGACGTCGTAGACGCGGTCGGAGCCGTGGTGGTCGCAGTTGGAGATGTTGTCGACGCGGTCCTCCAGGTACTGCACGGGTCGCCCGACCGCACGCGAGCACATGCCCGCCAGCACGGCGGGTTTCGTGGCGAACAGCTTGGAGCCGAAGCTGCCGCCCGCGGGCATCGGTCGGATGTCGAGCTTGTTGTTCGGGATCTTCATGGTCCCCGCGACCATGAAGAGGTAGCTCGTGAACGACAGCGAGTTGGTGTGCACGGTCAGCGAACCGGTGGCGAGGTCGAAGTCGGCGACCGCCCCCACGGTCTCCAACGGCTGGCCGCCGGAGCGGTGCCAGCGCAGGTGGTCGGTGACGATGACGTCCGCCTCGGCGAAGTCGCGGTCGACGTCGCCGAACTGGAACGTGCGCTCGTACGCGCAGTTGGAACCCAGGTCCTCGTGCACGAGGGGGGCGCCCTCGCGCAGGGCCTGCTCCGGGTCGACCAGTACGGGCAGCGGCTCGTAGTCCACGTCGATCAGCGCGAGCGCGTCCTCGGCGAGGTAGCGGCTGTCGGCGACGGCCACCGCGACGCCTTCCCCCACGTAGCGCACCTTGTTCACCGCGAGGCACCGCCAGGTGTGCTGGGCGGGCGCAGGGCCGAAGTCGGGCAGCGGATCGCACAGCTCGGCGGCCTGCGCGCCGGTGATCACTGCGTGCACACCCGGCGCCGCGAGGGCCGCGGTCGTGTCGATGCGCGTGATCCTGGCGTGGGCGTGCGGGCTGCGCAGCACGGCCGCGTGCACCATGCCCGGCAGCGTCATGTCGCCGACGTAGCCACCGCGTCCGCGCAGGAACTTGGGGTCCTCGACGCGGCGGATGGACTTGCCCACCCAGGTGCGGTCGGTCTTGTGGGTGCGCACCGGGGGCGCACCGCCGCGGTCCGTCGTGGTCATGCCTGGGCTCCCGTCGACGACTCGGAGTCGGCCCTCATGCGCGCGGCGGCGGCGCACACGGCCTCGGTGATGAACTGGTAGCCGGTACACCGGCAGAGGTTGCTCGCGATGCCTTCGCGCACCTGGGCGGGCGTCGGGTCCGGGTTCTGGTCGATGATCTCGCAGGCCCGCATGAGCATCCCCGGGGTGCAGTACCCGCACTGCAGGCCCTGCTTGTCCCAGAACTCGTCCTGCAGCGGATGCAGCTGGGCCCCGTCGGCCAGACCCTCGACGGTGCGGATCTGAGCGCCGTCGGCCTGCACGGCGAACGTGGTGCAGGAACGGATGCTGCGCCCGTCGAGCAGCACGGTGCACGTGCCGCACACGCCGTGCTCGCACCCGACGTGGGTCCCGGTGAGCCCCAGGTCCTCGCGGAGGACGTCGACGAGCAGCTTGCGGGCTTCCACCAAGACGGTGGACGGGCGGCCGTTGACGATCATCGTCACCTCGTGCCGATCCATGTGGCTCACCTCCGGTCCTGGGCGCGTTGCAGCGCCAGTTCGATGCCCCGGCGCAGGTAGCTGCGCGCGATCTCGACGCGGGTTTCGACGTCGCCGTGCACATCTGCGGCAGGGGAGAGGACGTCGGCGGCCGCGGCGGCCCTTACCGCGTCGGCGTCGGCGTCGGAGCCGGTCAACGCCTGCTCGGCCGCGGGGGCGCGCACCGGGGTGGGGCCGACCCCGCTCAACGCGAGCGAGGCCTTGGCGACGGTGGTCCCGGCCAACTCGATCACGGCGGCCACACCGACGAGCGCGAAGCTGCCGTGGGTGCGGGCGAACTCGACGAACGCGTGCCCCCCGGCCCGCCGGGGGATACGCACCTCGGTGAGGATCTCGCCCGGGCCGATGGCCGTGGAGAACGGGCCGCGGAAGAAGTCGGCCGCGGCGACGCTGTGCGTGCCCTCCGGTCCCGCCACTACCAGTTCGGCGTCCAGCGCCAGTGCGACCGCAGGCAGTTCGGCCGCCGGATCGGCGTGCGCGATGCTGCCGCCGATCGTGCCGCTGTTGCGGATCGGCGTGTGCGCGACGTACCCGAGCGCCTCGGCCAGCAGCGGAGCGCCGAGCGCGACCTCCGCCGAGTGCTCGGCCACGGACTGGCGAACCATCGCGCCGATCACCAGCGTGTCGCCCTCGGTCCGGATCCGCGCCAGCTCCTCGACCCGGCGCAGGTCGATCAGGTGCGTCGGCTGGGCCAGCCGGAAGTTCATCAGGGGAACGAGGCTCTGCCCGCCCGCGAGCACCCGGGCTTCGTCATCGGCGTGCGCGGCCAGCAGCTCGACGGCCTCGGCGACGCTCGTCGGAGCGGCATAGTGGAACGGCGGCGGTTTCACGGCGACCTCCTCGTCGGCACGTCGGCGATCGTCGTCCCTCCGCCGGGGCTTCGACCATGGGAGAACCCCCAGGACAACCGGACAGGTGTTGGGCGTTGCGCCTACAGCGCTCGACCGCTACGCCTGGTCGAGCCGGACGATGTCGCGCACGGTCACCGCGAGCTGGAGGTCGAGCCGCGTGTCGACCTTGCGCAGGCTGCGGCCGGTCAGCTGCTCGATGCGGGCGAGCCGGTAGGCCACGGTGTTGGGGTGGACCACCAGCGTCCGCGCCGTCGCCTGCGTCGAGCAGCCTTCCGCCAACCAGGCCCGCAGCGTCGGCAGGAGGTCGCCACCGCGCAGGGCGTCGTTGGCCACCAGCGGCTTGAGCAGGTTCCTGGCGAACCGGCGCAACGTGTCGGGCGCACCGTTCTCCAGCAGGAGCGCGGCCAGCCCGAGATCGCGGACGTCGACCAGCCCGCCCGGCTGCGCGGCCCGGCGCAGCATGAGCGCACCGCGAGCGACGCGGTAGGCGGCGGCGTGCTCGGCGAGTCCGCCTGCGACCGGCCCGACCGCGATCGTGGGGATGCGCCCGTGGAACGCCTGGTCGAGGTGCGCCATGACCGCCCGCAGGACGTCGCCGGGGTCGGGTGCGGCAGGCAGCACGATCACCTGGACGTGGTCGTGCGGGCCGACCAGGGGATGGCCGCCGACGGCCGCCCGCACGAACTCCGCGAGCCGCGGCGCAGGGCCCGGGGGGTCGAGCGCGAGCACGGCCACGTGGTGCGGGCCGCTGAGATCGTGGCCGAGGGCGGCCGCCCTGTCCAGCACGCCCTGCGGCTGCTGCGGACCTCCGTGCCGCAGCAGGTCGCCGATGAGGTCGCCCGACAGCCGCTCCTCGACCTCGACGCTGTGGCGTTGCTTGAGCAGCTCCAGCGCCACGACCAGGGCAAAGCGCTCGATCACCCGCCGTTCGACGGGCTCGGGCGCCGTGCGCGGGTTGGTGACCCACAGACGTGCGGCCAGCTCGCCGCCGAGCACGACCGGCGCCACCCAGACACCCCGTCCACGGCCGGGAGGGTGGCCGACCGCCGCCGCGCCGGGTCGTCCTGGCTGCTCGGCGGGCAGGCGGATGACCTCGTTCGTGCGGGCGAGCGCTTCGAGCGCGGCCTGCACCGGGCGCCGCCGTCGCGCGGCCGCGTCGGGTGGCGGGTGGTAGCCGCTCTCGGGTGCCCTGGCCAGCAGCTGGTCGTCAAGGCCTTCGACGGTGACGGACGCGCCCAAGGACGCGGCCAGCGCCGTGACCAGTCCGGCCAGCCCGACTTCGGCGAGGACCAACCGCATCAGGCCGCGGTGCTGCTGCTCGGCCCACTCGGTCACCGCCCGGCTGCGGCGCAGCTCGGCGTTGGCCACGGACAGCTCGGTGATCACCGCCTGCTGCGCGCCACGCAGCCGCGCGGTCTCCAACGCGAGCGCGGCCTGGTCGGCCAGCAGCTCGACGAGCTCCACCTCGGGCGGCCCGAAGGCCCGCGCCGCCACCGAGTACGCCACGATCACCCCGACGAGCCCGGCGTCGGGCGCGCGCAGCGGCGCCGCGATCAGCCCGCGGTACCCCTGCCGCGGCGCGAGGTGGCGCAGCCGTCCGTAGCGGGCGGCGTTGCCCACGTCGGGCACCGCCACCGTGCGGCCCTCGCGGAACGCTTCGGCGGCGGGCGAGTCCAGCTGCGGACCTGCCGGGTGGATCAGCAGCGAGCCCGTGTCGCTCACGAGTGCGACGTAGTCGCGCGAGAGGCCCCACGAGCCCGCCACCCGCAGGTGCTCGCGATCGGGCTCGGCCAGCATCACGGCGCAGTGGTCGAACCCGATCAGTGAACAGGCCTGTTCGGCGACCATGGCGAGCACGTCGTCGAGCGGTTCCGCGGCGTTCACGGCACGGGCGATCTCGCCCACCACGCTCATCCACGACCGCAGCGAGGACGGCACCTGCGGCGCACCCACGACAGCACTCTGACCGGTGAGCGGTCAGAAGGGCAAGGGGCCTGTCGACACCGCTCGTCGGCGGACTGATCGACGGGTGGGCGCACCGGCCCGGTCGCCGGGGTCGCCTAGGGTGCCTGGCATGGATCCGCTGCGCCACCATGGTGACGTCGACGCCGCCGCGGGGCTGCTCGACTTCGCCGTCAACGTCCGGGGCGGGGCGCCCCCGCGATGGCTGCGCGCGCGCCTCGTCGCCGCACTCGACGACCTGGCCCGCTATCCCTCGGCGGAGCACGACGCGCAGGCGAGGGCCGCGGTCGCGGCCCGGCACGGCGGGCCGTCGGACGAGGTGCTGATCCTGGCCGGGAGCGCCGAGGGGTTCGCGCTGCTCCCTGCGCTGCGGCCGCGCCTGGCCGCCGTCGTGCATCCCGGGTTCACCGAGCCGGAAGCGGCCTTGCGCGCCGCCGGGATACCGGTCGTCCGGGTGCTCACCGACGCCGTCGACGGGCACCGCCTGCGCCCCGACGCCGTTCCGGCCGACGCCGACCTCGTCGTGATCGGCAACCCGACCAACCCGACCGGCGTGCTGCACCCGGCCGCCGCGCTGCGTGCCCTGCGCGCCCCCGGCCGGGTGGTGCTCGTGGACGAGGCGTTCGCCGACGCGATCGCAGGCGAGGCGGAGTCCGTGGCGGGGGAGGAGGGGTTCCTCGTGTTCCGCAGCCTGACCAAGACCTGGGCGCTCGCGGGGCTGCGCGCGGGCTACGCGCTGGGGTCGCCGGACGTGCTGGCCCGGCTCGCGGCCCCGCGCCCGCCGTGGCCGGTGTCGACGCTCGCGCTGGAAGCCGTGATCGCCTGCTCCGCGCCGGACGCCGTGGCGGAGGCCGACGCGGTGGCCCGCGCGCTGGTCGTCCAGCGGGCCGAGCAGGCGGCCGCCCTCGCCGCGGTGCCCGGCGTGACGGTCCTGCCGGGTCGCGCGCCGTTCCTGCTGCTGCGCCTGCCCGACGGCCAGGGCGAGCGGGTGCGGTCCGCGCTGCGGGCCGCGGGCATCGCCGTCCGCCGCGGCGACACGTTCCCCGGCCTGGGCCCCGACTACCTCCGCGTCGCGGTCCGGGACGCGGACGCCGTCGCGCGGCTCGTCGAGGCCCTGTCCGCCGCACTGGGGGCCCGTGCGCGGAAACCGTCGCCAGAACAACGTTATTCGCGCACGGGGGCCGCATGAACGTCGGCGACGCCATCGCCGCGCTCGAGCGCGCCTACCCGCCTGAGCTCGCCGCCGAATGGGACGCCGTCGGGCTGGTCTGCGGCGATCCGGCCGAGCCGCTCCGGTCGGTGCTCGTCGCGGTCGACCCCGCCCCCGAGACCGTGGACGAGGCCATCGACGACGGGGTGCAACTGCTCGTCACCCACCATCCGCTGTTGCTGCGCGGCGTGCACGGCGTCGGCGCC
Source organism: Pseudonocardia sp. (assembly GCA_036401495.1). Lineage (GTDB taxonomy): Bacteria > Actinomycetota > Actinomycetes > Mycobacteriales > Pseudonocardiaceae > Pseudonocardia. The sequence continues at coordinate 53,301 of DASWUV010000061.1, forward strand.
GACACCCCGAAGGGCGCGCTCGTCCACCGCCTCGTGCGCGGGGGCACAGCGCTGTTCACCGCACACACCAACGCCGACTCGGCCGACCCCGGCGTCTCCGACGCGCTGGCGGCCGCGCTCGGCATCACCGTCACCGGCCCGCTGGTCGGCGCGCCCGGCCCGGCACTCGACAAGATCATCACGTTCGTGCCGACCGGGCCGCACCTCGGCGCCGTGCACAGCGCCCTCGCCGAGGCGGGCGCCGGGAACATCGGTGACTACTCGCACTGCTCGTTCGCCACCGCGGGCACCGGGCAGTTCAAGCCACTCGACGGAGCGCATCCGGCGATCGGGCAGGTCGGACGCCTCGAGCGGGTGGCGGAGACCCGGTTGGAGATGGTTCTGCCACGGCCGCGCCGCGCTGCGGTCGTCGCCGCGCTGCGGGCCGCGCACCCCTACGAGGAGCCCGCGTTCGACGTGTTGGAGCTCGCCGCGTTGCCGTCGACGCGCGGGCTGGGCCGGATCGGGACCCTGCACACCGCTGAACCGCTGTCGGCGTTCACCGAGCGGGTCGCGGCCGCGCTCCCGGTGACGGCGTGGGGTGTCCGGGCGGCGGGTGATCCCGACCGGCTCGCGGAGCGGGTGGCCGTCTGCGGGGGTGCGGGCGACTCGGCGCTGGACGCGGCGCTCGCCGCGGGGGTCGACGCCTACGTCACCGCCGATCTCCGCCATCATCCCGCCGCCGAACACCTGCTTCGCTCGGGCGCGCCCGCACTGGTCGACGTCGCGCACTGGGCGTCGGAATGGCCGTGGTGCGTGCAGGCCGCAGACGCCCTCAAGGCGGCGCTGGGCGGTAGCGTCGAAGTCCGCGTTTCCACGCGGCGCACGGATCCTTGGACCATCGGGAGCATCACATGAAAGCCGAACCCGCCGTCCAACGGCGGCTGCTCAGTCTCGCCGACGCCGACGGCGAGCTTGCCCGACTCGCGCATCGACGGCGCACGCTCCCCGAACACGCGCAGCTCGCCGACGCCGAGGCCGCCGTCCGCAAGGCCAAAGACAAGCTGGTCGAGGTGGACACGGCTGCGGGCGACCTCGACCGCGACATCCGCCGTCTGGAGCGCGACGTCGAGGGCGTGCGCGCCCGCACCGACCGCGACAACAAGATCCTGACCGGCGCGGGCGTCGGCGCCAAGCAGGCCACGGAGCTGCAGCACGAGCTGGAGACGCTGGCGCGGCGCCAGTCGGTGCTGGAGGACGAGCAGCTCGAGGTGATGGAGCAGCGGGAGGCCCTCGGGGTCGACGTCGAGCATTCCCGCGGGGTGCTGGCCGAAGCCGAGCAGGCCGTCGACGAGATCATCGGACGCCGGGACTCAGCCCTCGCCGACATCGACGCGGCCGAGGCGGGACGTCGTCGCGACCGCAACGAGATTGCCGTGAACCTGCCCGCCGATCTGCTCGTGCTCTACGACAGGCGCCGCGAACAGCGCGGGACGGGTGCTGCCGCCCTTCTGCAGCGGCGCTGTCAGGCATGTCGGTTGGAGTTGGACCGCACCGCGCTGTCGGAGCTGCGGTCCGCCCCCGCCGACGAGGTCGTCTATTGCGAGGAGTGCGGAGTGATCCTGGTGCGGACCCCGGATTCGGGCCTGTGACGCGATGAGTTCCGCATGGACCGGACAGTCCGGCGCGCCGACCAAGCTGTTGCTGCTGCGCCACGGGCAGACCCCGCTGTCGATCGACCGCCGCTACTCCGGCCACGGCGATCCCGCGCTCACCCCCGTCGGTCTGGCGCAGGCCGCGGGGGCCGCCGCCCGCCTCGGCGCCGTCCGGGAGATCACGAGGGTGCTGACGTCGCCGCTGCGGCGGGCCCGGCAGACCGCGGACCTCGTCGCCGAGACGACGGGCGCCCCGCTGACCGTCCGGAACGGGCTGGTCGAGACCGACTTCGGTGAGTGGGAGGGTCTGACGTTCGCCGAGGCGCGGGATCGCGATCCGGAGCTGCATGCGAAGTGGCTGGGCGCCGAGGACATCGCGCCGCCTGCAGGGGAGAGCTTCGCCGCCGTCCGCATCCGGGTGGCCGCCGAGCTCGCCTCGATCGTCGGCGAGTACGAGGGCGAGACGCTCGTCGTGGTCACGCACGTCACCCCGATCAAGATGATCCTGCGGCAGGCGCTCGGCGGCAGCGCCGAGATCCTCTACCGGATGCACCTCGACCTTGCGGGCCTGTCGGAGGTGGACGTCTTCCCGGACGGCGGCACCTGCGTCCGCCTGGTGAACGACATCAGCCACCGCACCGTCTAGACCGTCCTAGCTCACCAGCCACAGGGCGGCCGTCGCGCCCGCGAGTGCGAGCGGCACGGTGAGCAGCCCCAACGCCGTGAACTCACCCAACCGGGGACGCCGCTCCGCGCCGAGCACCTGGCGCCACAGCAGCGTCGCCAGGCTGCCGACGTAGGTGAGGTTCGGGCCGACGTTCACCCCGAGCAGCATGGCCAGCACGAGCGCAGGCGGTGCGCCGGTGCCGAGCACGGTGAGCAGCAGCAGCGTGGCGGGCAGGTTGTTGACGACGTTGGCGAGCACGGCCGCGATACCCGCCATGGCGAGCAGGCTCGGCAGCGTCGTCGTGTCGGGCACGACGGCGTGCAGCGCCGACGTCAGTCCCTGCGCCCCGACCGCCGCCACCACCACCCCGAGCGCCAGCACGAACACGCAGAACAGGGGCGACGCGCCGCGCAGGACACCGAGTGGCGTGATCGAGCGTCGCACCAGCGCGCGGACCGCCAACACCAGTGCGCCTGCCGTCGCCACCCACACTGGCTCTACGCCGAGCGGGGAGGACACGCCGAACCCCGCCAGCGTCAGCGCGAGCACGATCAGCGCGAACCGCGGCGCAGGGCGGTCGTCGGCCTCCGCCTTGGGCGACGGCGTGCGCAGGTCCGCGCGGAACCAGCCGCCCAGCACCACGTACTCGACGACGAGGCACACCGCCCACGGCAGCGCCATCAGCGCAGTGAAACCGAGGAACGACAGGCCGGACGCGGCGAAGGCCAGCAGGTTGGTCAGGTTCGACACGGGCAGCAGCGACGATGCCGAGTTCGCCAGGTGCCCGCAGGTGTACACGTGCGGTCGCTCGGGCAGCCGGAGCCGTCCGGCCGTCGCGAGGACGACCGGGGTGAGCAGGACGACCGTGGCGTCGAGGCTCAGCACCACCGTGACGCAGGCCGCGGTCGCGAACACCAGCGCGAACAGCCGTCTCGGCTTCCCCGCCGACGCCGACGCGAGCCGGACGCCGAGCCACGTGAAGACGCCCTCGCCGTCCACGAGGTGTCCGAGCAGCAGGATCGCGGCGAGGAAGCCGACGGTCGGGCCGAGCTTGGCCGCCTCCGCCAGCGCCGCAGTGGGCGTGACCAGCCCTGCCCCGATGGCGACGGCGGCCGCCGGGACCGCCGCGGCCGCCTCGGGAACACCCCACGGCCGCACGATCGCGGTGGCGAGCACGGCCGCCAACAGGGCGAGCGCCAGTGCGAGGCTCACGTCAGCAGGAGGTAGATGCCCACCCCGAGGCCGAGCACCACCACGGACCAGCGCAGCACGTTCTCGGGCAGTCGGCGCGCCAGCCGTGCACCGACGAACCCGCCGATCAGCGTGGTCGGGGCGAGGAGCGCGACGGCGAGCCAGTCCACCGGCGCGCCGATCGCGAAGATCACGACGGTCACCGAGGCGATGACCAGCGAGAGCACGCCCTTCAGCGCGTTGAGCCGCACGAGCGTGTCGTGGGCGCAGAGGGAGAGCGTGGAGATCAGGATGACGCCGAGCGCGCCGCCGAAGTAGCCGCCGTAGACCGCAGCCAGGAAGATCGCCGGGAGCAGGACGGCCGTCCGGTCGGGAGCGCCGGGCTCCGGGGTGCCGACCCACCGCTTGATCTGCGGCGAGAGCGCGAGCAGGACGCTGGCCAGCAGCACGAGTATCGGGACCACGGTGTCGAACACCGAACCGGGCAACGTCAGCAGGAGCACACACCCGACGGCCGCCCCGACCAGCGCGATCGCGGACGTCGCGAGGATCCGGCGGCGCTGCCCCTTGAGCTGGGGGCGCGACCCCAGCACGATGCCGAGGTACCCGGGCCATTGGGCGACGGAGTTGGTGACGTTCGCGGCGAGCGGCGGGAACCCGACCGCCAGGAGCGCGGGGAACACCAGCAGCGACCCCCCGCCTGCCACCGCGTTCACCACCCCGGAGACCAGCCCCGCGAGCAGCAGGAACACCAGCCCGCCTGGCGACGCATGGACCACCGGGACACGCTATCCCGCTCACCCCCGAGGTGAGTCCAGCAGCCGGGCACGCCGTGCCCGGCGATCCAGCACGGTGAGTCCAGCGATCCGGCCCGGTGCTCCCGGGGTCAGCAAGGTGAGTCCGACGATCCAGCCCGGTGAGTCGGGCGATCCGGCGCGCCGAGTCGGGCGATCCGGCTCGGCGGTCCCGGGTCAGCAAGGTGAGTCCGACGATCCAGCCCGGTGAGTCCAGCGATCCGGCCCGGTGAATCCGGCAATCCGGCCCGGCGGTCCCCGGGCCGGCAAGGTGAGTCCGACGAGCCGGCTTGCCGAGTCGGGCGATCCGGCTCGGCGGTCCCGGGCGTCAGCAAGGGTGTCCGACGCTGTGTTCCGCTGAGTCCGACGTCCGGGCCGCCGAGTCCAATCAGCCAGTCTGCCTTCGTTGATCGGCAGGAGTGGGATCGGCAGGAGTGGGACATGAGCGCCATATGCGGCGTCCATGTCCCAACCTCAGCGATGATGAGGTCCGAGGCCATGGTCTCGCTGGAGTCACCAACCCGGACGCGCAGGCACAAGCCAGGCTGCCGGGCCAACGCGAGCGGTACGACGCCGAGGCTTCCCTGATCATGGAATGCGGACTCGCCGTGCTGGATCGCCGAACTCGCCGTGCTGAATCCCTGGACTCACCGAGCGGGAGCGCTGGACTCACCTGTCGGCAAGCACTTGCAGTGCCCAACCCCTGGACTTGCCGTGCCGGCGTGCCCGACGCACTTCTCAGACGCTCGTGTATCCGCCGTCGATGAACCACTCGGCGCCGTTGACGTGCGTAGCGGTGTCGGAGGCCAGGAGCACAGCCGCCGACGCGACATCGTCCGGGTCGCCGAGCTGTCCTGCCGGCAGCACGCTCTCCATCATCTTGGCGAAGCCGTCCTGCTGGTCCTCGGGGACGATGCCGAGCAGGCCGGGGGTCCGGACCGCCCCTGGGCTCAGCACGTTGACCCGGAAACCGTTCTCCTGCCGGTTGAGCGTCCAGCTGCGGGCGAAGTTGCGCAGCGCCGCCTTGGTCGCGCCGTAGACCTCCATCCCCCGGCTGGGACGCTTGGACGTGCTCGACCCGATGAGGATCACCGAAGCCCCCTGCGACAGAAGGGGCATCGCCTTCTGCACCCCGAACACCGCGCCTTTCACGTTCGTGGCGAACATGCTGTCGAACTGCTCTTCGGTGATGTCCCCGAGAACGGCAGGCACCGCGCCGCCCGCGTTGGCCACCAGGACGTCGATCCGGCCCGACCGCTGCGTGATGACCTCGTACAGGGCGTCGAGCTCGGCCAGGTTTGCCACATCACACCGCACCCCTGCGGCCTGCGGCCCGAGCTCCGCGGTCGCCGCGTCGATCTGGGCCTGGCGACGGCCGGTGATGAAGACCAGCGCACCCTCGGCGACGAACCGCCGGGCGATGGCCAGTCCGATCCCGCTCGTCCCACCGGTGACCACGGCGACCTTGTCGTCCAGAAGTCCGCTCACGCCTGATCACTCGCTCTCGCCGAAGTCTCATTCTTGAATGAAGCGTCCATAACGTAGAGGATTATGGACGATGTAGTCAAGAACACCTAGACTCCAAGAGTGGCGAGGCCGAGAGCGTTCGACGAGGAGAGCGTGCTGAACGCGGCACGCGACCAGTTCTGGACGACTGGTTACGCCGGCACCAGCATGGATGCGATCGCGGAAGCCACGGGCCTGGGCAAGGGCAGTCTCTACGGGGCGTTCGGGGGCAAGCGCGAGCTCTTCCACCGGGTGTTCGACGATCACTGCAACGCGACGATCGGCTTAGCGAAGCGCCAGCTGAGCGGTGCCGACGAGCAGGCGTTCGAGCGACTCGCCGCCTATCTGCTGGGCCACGCGACCGCCTGTGCCGAGCGCCGCCAACACGGGTGTCTGGTGGCCAAGGCCACGGCCGAGCTGACCGAGCACGACGAGGTGGTCTCGGCTCGCTCGCGGGTGACCTTCGAGAACGTCCAGTTGGCCCTCACCGCCGACATCGAGGCCTGTCAGCGCAACGGCGACATCGATCCCGCCGCCGATGCGCAGCAACTCGCAGGCCTGCTGCTGACCGTGCACCGCGGCATCGAGGCCCTCGGCAAGGCCGGGATCGACGAGAGCACCCTGCGGGGCATCACCGAGACGGCCCTGACCTGCCTTCCACGTCCACCCCGGTAGCGCCCGCCAAGAACGAGGCCGACTGACGTTCGCGCAGCTCACAGGCCAGTGGCTATAGGGCGGACGAGCAGGCCTGTAAGCCGGATCCTGTTCCCCGCCGCCTCACGGCGTGCGGTTCGGCGACCATCCATCTAGGCCCGCCGTCGCCGGCGGGCTCGAGCGACCTACCCGCAGGCTCGGACGGGCCGCCCTCGAACGCCTGCGCAGCCTTCTTGCGAAAGCCTCTTGGTCTTGCTCCGGGTGGGGTTTACCTAGCCGCCCCGGTCGCCCGGGGCGCTGGTGGTCTCTTACACCACCGTTTCACCCTTACTCCCCGCGTGCGGGGAGCGGTCTGTTTTCTGTGGCACTGTCCCGCGGGTCGCCCCGGGTTGCCGTTGACAACCACCCTGCCCTGCGGAGTCCGGACTTTCCTCGGCGGGACGGGTGTCCCGACGCGGTCGCCCGGCCTGCTCGTCCGCAACGGCAAGCCTACGGCCCCCCGATCCCCGCTACCGTGCGGGCCATGGCACTCCGCGACTACCTGGCCACCGAGGTCGCGCTCGACCACGCTGAAGGCCACCTGTCCCGGCGCACGGCGTTGAAGCGGCTCGGCCTGCTGGGCCTCTCCAGCGTGGCGGCCTCCGGACTGCTCGCGGCCTGTGCGGAGCAGAAGGGCCCGCCGCCGACGCAGCCTGCGCCCGCCGCCGCCAACCCCGGCTACGACGTCGCCGCAGCCATCGCGCGGACGTCGACGGTCACGTTTCCCGGCGCCGCAGGCACCGCAGGCACCATAACCGGCGCGTACGCGGCGCCTGCCGGAACACCGCCGGGCGCGGTGCTCGTCGTCCACGAGAACAAGGGCCTCACCGACTTCATCCGCGCCGTGACCGGACGGTTCGCGGGCGACGGGTACGCGGCGCTCGCCCCGGACCTGCTCTCCCGCGTCGGGGGCACGGCCGCCGCGCCGGACGCCACCGCGGCACTCGGCCTCATCAACGACGCCGACCTCGTGGCCGACCTGCGCAGCGGCCTCGCCGAGCTGGCCCGCCGCCACCCGGGCGTACCCCTGGCCGCCGTCGGATTCTGCTTCGGCGGCGGGATGGTCTGGGAGCTGCTCGACGCGGGCGCGGGCGACCTCACCGTCGCCGTGCCCTTCTACGGGCCCGTGCCGGACCACCCGAAGTTCGCAGGCAACCACGCCGCGGTGTTGGGGATCTTCGCCGAGCTCGACATGTGGGTGAACATCGGGAAGGCCCGCGCCGACGCGGCACTGACGGCTGCGGGGCTGACCCACGAGTTCGTCACCGTGCCCGGCGTCGACCACGCGTTCTTCAACGACACCGGCCCGCGGTTCAACGAACAGGCGGCGACCCAGACCTACGCCCGCGTCCTGGCGTGGTTCCGCAGCCACCTCGTGACTACATAGGACGGAAGCGGTGCGCTTCGACGATCACCTCGGCCAAGTGCGGCACGGCTGACTCCACGAAGCGCTTCCCGTGCTCCGCGTCGGCGCCGGTCGGGTCGCCGATGTGGCCGTCGGCGCCGAAGTCGTCGCTGGTCCAGCCGAACGACACGGGCTTGCCGAAGCCGATGTGGCGGAACTCCCGCAGCGCCATCGGCACGTTGGGCCGCGCGAGGTCCATCTTCACGAGCTCGGGGCGCAGATGCAGCATCAACGACGTCTCGCCGTGGCCGCCGTGCACGCCCATGCCGTACTCCGAGGGCGCCGAGTTGCTCCCGCCCTGGTCGACGGGCAGGCCGGGGTGGGTGAAGAAGGTCCGCAGCCCGAACCGCCGCCGCAGCTCACGGTTGGCCACCTGCCCGAGCGCGGAGTTGCCCCCGTGGCCGTTGACGAACAGCAGCCGCGTGATTCCCGACGCCGACAGCGACCGGCCGACGTCGATCAGCACGCTCATGAGCGTGTCCCAGGACAGCCAGATCGAGCCGGGGAACGCGTGGTGCTCGTCGGACTTGGTGAACGCGAGGCCCGGCAGCAGCACGGCAGGCGCGTCGGTGACGAGCTCGACCGCGGCGCCCGCGATCTCCGTCGCGCAGACGTAGTCGGTGGACAGCGGCAGGTGCGGGCCGTGCTGCTCGATGGCCCCGAGCGGGAGGACGGCCACCGTGTCGGCGGGCAGCGCGGCCACCTCGGGCCAGGTGAGGTCGGCGAGATTCATCGCGCCACGCCGATGTTCACGCGCGAGTCGACGGGCGGGCTCGCCGTGAGCTTGCCCGGGTTGAGCAGCCCCTTCGGGTCGGTCCGCCGGGCCGTCTCGATCGCCAGCTCGACGTTGCGGTCCACGTACCACTGGTGCGGCGAGTGCACGCCCATCCCGAGCGCCTCCATCCGCGGGATGCCCGCCAGCATCGCCTCCTCCGACTGGTAGCGGGCCACCACCATCGCCCCCGGGCCGCGGGCGAACAGCTCCAGGTGGAAGTGCACCGGGCCGTCGTAGACCGCGCGGACCGCGTCGGGATCGTCGAGGATCACGTCACCGGACGTCTCCATGTGGAACCAGGACAGCTCCGGCTGGGCGCGCTGCAGGAAGTAGACCGGGTGGTTGTAGGACATGCCCGAGAGCCGGTCGGTCTCGACGTAGTCGGCGAGCTCCGCCACCATCGACCCGCCTGCCGCGCGAACGGCGGAGCGGACCTGGCCCAGGCCCGACGAGACGGCGATCACGCGCAGGCTGTAGCGCGCCGGATCGAGCGGGACCGACGCGGGCAGCGACGGCACGAGCACGGGCTCGTCGGCCGACGCCAGCCGCGGCAGGGGGTCGATGTCCAACATCGACCGGAGCGCGACAGCCAGTTCGGCATAGGAGTCGAACGCCGCGTAGACGGCCGTCCAGTCCCGCGCCGGGTCCGTGCGCACCTCCATCTCGACCAGCACGCCCGTGACCCCGTACGCGTGGACGTAGGGCACGAGGTCGTCGCCCGAGACCGTGAACAGCTCCCCTGAGCCGTCCATCGGGGCGACCGTCGCGGACACGACATAGCCGTCGGACGTCGTGAGGTGCTCGATCGAACCGGTGCCCGCGCTGCCCCCGCCGACGAAGCCGCCGATCGTGGACGTCTTGGTGGACGGGTACATCCAGATGTCGCGCCCGGCCGCGCGCAGGTCCTTGTCGATCGCCGACAGGCGGGCGCCCGCACCGGCCGTCACGGTGTCGGCGTTCACCCGGACGTCGGTGAGCCCACGCAGGTCGAGCAGGATCCCGCCCTCGAACGGCGTGGCCTGACCGTAGTTCCCCGTGCCCGCTCCCCGCGGCGTGACCGGAACGTCGTGCTCGTAGGCGACGCGGAGCACCGCGGCCACGTCCTGCGCCGTCGCGGGCCGGACCACCGCGTCGGCCAGGTAGCGGCCGGGCGGCACCTTCTCCGCGAGCACCGGCGACATCCGCGACCAGTCCGAGGACGCCTTGGTGCGCACCGCGTCGTCGAACGAGACGGCGCCCGCGTCGAGCCGGGCGATCTCGGCGCAGGCCCGCTCGGTTGCACTGTTCACGATGTCTCCGTCACGACAGCTTGATCGAATCGTCGATGAACTGGTTGGTGTAGAGGCTCTCGGCCGTCGGCGGGGTGCCGGTGAGGGTGCCGGTGGACTGCAGCAGCGGCACGAAGCGCGCCACCGTGTCGCTGACCCGCTTCGGGTCGAACTTGCCGAACACGCCCGAGGTGGGGTCGTTGGTGACGAACTTGCCCGAGAGCTGCGTCTTCACCGAGAAGTCGGCGTCACCGGCGGTGTAGGTCCAGCCCGTCTGGTAGGCGTCCACGAGCTTGATGATCAGGGCGTTGGCCGCGGCCGGGCTCTTGAGGTAGTCGATCTGCGCCCGCTGCATGATCGGCACCAGCTTCTTCAGGCACGGGGTCAGCGCGGCGACCTTGTCCGCGCGCACGGCCAGCGGCTCCGGGTAGATCGTGTACCCGTAGTCGGCGAAGACCTCGGACGCGATCGGCTTCTTCCACTGCTCGATCTCGTTCTCGTAGATGTACGGCTCGGCCGTGGCGAAGCCCTGCTGCACGATCTTCGGGTCGGACACGAAGCGCGACGGCGAGCCGTCGTAGCTCTGGTCGGACTGCGTCTTCTTCATGATCCCCTGCGACTCCAGCAGGGCAGGCAGGACGTCGCCCGAGGTCACGATCGTCGCGCCCGCCGCAGCGACCTGCTTGATCGTCGTCGCGCCCGGGTACGAGGCGGGGTCCCACATCAGGATCTGCGGACTCACGGTCATCTGCGACGTGACGGCGACGGTGGGCAGCTGCTTCGCGCCCTGCACGATGGCGTCGTCGGTGTTGACCGCGCCCAGGGTGATCTTGTCGTCGGAGTACATCAGCGCGGGCACGGGCTTGAAGCCGGTGTTCGGGCCGCCGGAGCGCACCTCCACCTTGACGCCCGTGTCGACGCCTTGGGCCACCAGCGGCCCGGTCACGGCCTTGGTGTTCGTGTCGATGGTGTAGTTCGGCCCGACGACCGAGTACATCGCGCCGTGCTCGGCCTCGGGCTGCCAGTCCTGCTGGAAGACGACGGTGTCGGGGCAGCCCGCACCCTTGAGGTCGAGCGGGCCGCCCGCGGGCGCGGCAGGGGCGGCGGCCGCCGCGGGGGCGGACTCGCTCGCGCCGGAGCCGCAGGCGGCCAGCAGCGCGGCGGTCACGAGCGTGCTCGCGACCAGGAGGGGGCGGTGGTTCACGGGCGGTCTCTCGCTTTCTCGGGGGGCGGAGCGATGCTCAGCGGGCGGTGTGGCCGTACCAGCGCCCGACGACGGCGCGGTCGAGCACGGCGAAGGCGGTGAAGAAGATGACGCCGAACAGCGCTGCGAACGTCACGGCGGTGAGCAGCGGCTCCATCGACAGCCGCTGGGTGTAGACGCGCAGCAGGCCACCGATGCCCGGCGCGCCCTGTTGAAAGAAGAAGTCGCCGACGATGGCGCCGATCACGGCGAGGCCCGCCGCGGTGCGCAGCCCCGTGAAGATCGCGGGTACAGCCGCGGGGAACTCGAGCTTGAGCAGGCGCTGCAGGCGGGTGGCGCGGTTGAGCGTCATGAGGTCGTGCGCCGCGGTCGTCGCCGACTGGAGGCCGAAGAACGTGTTGGAGATCATCGGGAAGATCGCGATGAGCACGCAGACGGCCACGCGGGCGGAGAACGAGTAGCCCATCCAGATGCCGATGAGCGGCACGAGCGCGAGGATCGGGATCGTCTGCAGGATCACCGCGTACGGGTAGAGGATCTTCTCGGCCCACGACGACTGGACCATGAGCACGGCCCACCCGATGCCGATGACGGTCGAGATCGCCAGCCCGACGATCGCGACGAGGATGCTGCGCCCCAACGCCTCGAACATCGGGACGGCGATGCTGGGGTTGGACAACGCCACGCCGAACGCCTTGTGCGGCGGGGGCAGCAGGAAGCGCTGCTCCGGCGGCAGCACGACGTCGCTGAGCAGGTACCAGATCGCGAGGATGCCGAGCACCGCGATGAGGACGGGCAGCGAGCGGGCGAGCGCCGTGCGCCACCACGGTCTGCCTGGATCGGGCACGGCCAGACCCGGCTCGGGCGCCGGTGGGGCGAGGGAGGTCTGCTGCGTCGGTTGGGTCGGCGTCGTCGTCATGAGTGCTCTCCCAATGCCTGGGACACGCGGCCGGTCAATGTGGCGAACTCCGGGTCGTAACGCAGCGACGGCTCGCGGGGGTAGGCCCACGGCACCGCGACGTCGGCGACGATCCGGCCCGGCCGACCGCTCATCACCAGTACGCGGTTGGACAGGTACACGGCCTCGGACACCGAGTGCGTGATGAACAGGCCCGCGAAGCTCTTCAACACGAAGATCTTCTGCAGCTCCGTCTGCATCTGCAGCCGGGTGATCTCGTCCAGCGCGCCGAACGGCTCGTCGAACAGGGCGAGGTCGGGCTCGGCGACCAGCGCGCGGGCGATGGAGACCCGCATCCGCATGCCGCCCGACAGCGCACGCGGGTGCTGGCGCTCGAACCCGGTGAGCCCGACGAGGTCGAGCATCTCCTGCGCGCGGGCGTGGCGGACGTCGCGGGGGACGCCGCGCAGCTCCTGCACGAGCTCGACGTTGCGCGCGGCGCTGCGCCACTCCAGCAGCGTCGGGTCCTGGAAGACGTAGCTGGTGGCCGCGGCGTTGACGGTGATGCTGCCGTTCGTGGCGTTCTCCAGGCCGGACGCCAGCCGCAGGAGCGTCGACTTCCCGCAGCCCGACGGCCCGACGACCGACACGAAGTCGCCGGGGCGCAGGCTCAGCGAGACGTCGGTCAACGCGACGGTGCCGGTGGCGAAGCGCTTGCCGACGCCGTCGAGGACCAGGGTCGGCGTCGTCGGGGGGGCGGTGGTGGTCATGCGGGCCTCACAGCTCGGCGTGTCGCAGATCGGGGCATCAGAGATCAACACTTCGCTGGACGCGGGTGTCGGCGACCACGCGGCCGCCGTGCAGCACGACGCGGGCGTCTTCGGTGCCCGCGAGCACGTCGCCGAGATCGACGTCGGGCACGAGCACGAGATCGGCGGCCTCGCCCGGCGCGACACCGGCTTTGGGCAGGCCGAGGACCCTGCGGGCGCCGGTCGTGACGGCGTGCAGGGCTTCGTCGGCGGTGAGGTGGCCCGCGGTCTGCAGCAGCATGGTCGTCTCGAAGGGGTCGGCGCGGCCCGCGGGATTGAACGGGTCGCGCACGTTGTCCGCGCCCGCGGCGAGCGGGATGCCCGCCGCCAGGATCGCGTGCAGCGCGGGGAGTCCGCGCGGTGCGGCGTGGGTGGCGTCGCGGCCCTGCAGGTAGAGGTTGGTGATCGGCAGCGTGACGATGCCCAGCCCGGCCTGCGCCACCAGCGTGAGCACGGGGTCGAGCCGCGACGGCGGCAGCATGCCGAGGCGGACGGCGTGGCTCGCGGCGACCGGCTGCCGGAGGCCGCGCTGGATGGTCTGGTGGGCCAGCCCGACGATGTCGAGGTCGCCGTCGGGCAGGTCGACCGCGGTCGTCTCGTCGACGTGCAGGTCGACCGGCAGCGCGTGCGCCTGCGCGACGTCCAGCATGCGGGTCAGCTCGGCCTGCGGGTCGAGCGCCAGGTGCGGGCAGCCGCCCATGACGTCGATGCCGCGGACGGCGGCCGCCTCGACGAGCTCGGTCGGCGCCTCGGCGCCCGCCAGCAGACAGACCTGCAGGGTGACGCGGCCGCGCAGCCGCTCGCGCAGCCCGATGAGCGCGTCGACGCCGCGGAACGGGTCGGGTCCCGGATGCAGGTCGACGTGGGTGCGGATCGCCGTGATGCCGTGGGCGACGTAGCGGCGGACGGCCGCCAACGCCCGCGCTTCGATGTCGGCGCGGTCGAGGGCGGGGGCCAGGGCGCGCCAGCTGTCGCAGGCCGCCACGAGGTCGTTGCCAGAGCCGGGCGGCAGCCGCACGGCGCTGAGGGCCTTGTCCAGGTGGGCGTGCGGCTCGACGGCGGCGGCCAGGACGCGCCAACCTGCCGCATCGAGGTCGACACCCGCTCCTTGCGCGTCGGCGACGACGGCGCCGTCGAGCAGGACGTCGCCCAGCGTGCCGTCGGGGAGCCGGACACCGCGGAGCGCCGCGACTGCCCTCCCCGCGAGGTGCGCCGCGCCGTCCACCGGTCCCACCGTCTGTAACGCGACCGTCACGCTACTCCTCACCTGCACGATATTGATCCAGGTACTATTCGACGGACAGTAGACAAGCCGTGTTTCCTCGATGTGTCGTCCTTTCCGCAGATGGGTTACGCATGACAATCGTGACCGGCAGCGGCCACGGCGCGCAGCGGTCGGCCGACATGCGGCTGGGCACTGCGATCCGCGTGCTGCGCCGCGAACAGGGCCTCACGCTCGTCCAGCTGGCGGCGGCGACGGAGCTGTCGCAGCCGTTCCTCTCGCAGCTGGAGCTGGGCCGGTCCCGTCCGTCTATGCGGTCGCTGTACCGGATCGCGGAGGCGTTGGGCACGACGCAACAGGCGTTGTTGGGCCTTGCCGAGCCCGCCTCGACCGTGCCGCTGGCAGGCGATGGCTCCGCAGGCGGACGGCTGTTGTTGCACGACTCCGGGGGCGCGGACATCACGGAGTTCGCCGACATCCCCGCAGAGTTCTCCGATTTCTACGCACACGCACGCCGCGAGCTGCTTTATGTGGCGCAGGGCCGGATCGAGCTCGAGGTGCGCGACGGCGAGAACGACACGTTCACAACGCTCGGCCCGCGGGACAGCACGGGTTACAGCGGGCAGCTCCCGCACCGGTTCCGGCGGGTCGGGGCAGGCCCGTGCGTGGTCGTGATGGTGCACAGTGGCACGTGAGGTGCTCGACGGCGATCCGCTGGCCGTGCTGGCCCGGTGGGTGGCCGAGTCAGGGCAGCCGACGATGACGCTGGCCACGGCGGACGCGTCCGGTGTGCCGCACGCGCGCACCGTGCTGGTCACCGTGATCGACGCGACGTCGCTGCGGTTCCACTCCTCGACGCCGACGGTGAAGACGCGCGACATCGCCGCCCAGCCGCGCGTGGCGGGGGTGTTCCTTTGGCCTGCGCTGGGGCGCCAGGTGGTGCTGAGCGGCGTGGCGGCCGAGCTGGATGCGGAGGTCTCGCGCGCGGCGTTCCCGGCCCGGCCGCTGGGGCTGCGGCGCCTGGCGTGGGCGTACGAGACATTGGGGGTGGACGCCACGCTCGGCGCGGGCGACGTCGAGCGCGCCTTCGCAGCGGCGGGTGGGGCACAGGAGATGCCGCCGAGCTGGACCACGATCCGCCTGGAACCCGACCAGGCCGACTTCTGGCAGGTCGGGGACGACGACACCCCCGCGAGCAAGGTGCGCTTCACCCGCGCAGGCGGCGTGTGGCGCGCAGCCCCCGCCCTCCCCTGACCGCTGAGTCGTGCAGCTCGGCACGGCGAGTTGGGGGTGCGGGCACGGTGAGTCCGGCGATGCTGCAGGGTGAGTCGTGCAGCTCGGCACGGCGAGTCGTGCAGCTCGGCACGGCGACTATGGCGAACCGCCCAGGTGAGTCCGGCGATTCTGCAAGGTGAGTCGTGCAATTTGGCACGGCGAGTCCCGGGGATGGGCACGGTGAGGCCAGGAAATCGGCACGGCGAGTTGGTGACCGCCCCGCGCCCGTCGGCGCCGACGAGGCAACCCGACGAGACAACCCGACGAACCATGAGGCTGCGAGGCAACCCGTGCCGGGTCAGCGGACTGCCCGTGACGAATCAGCCGATTCACCGTGCCGAGACGCACGACTCACCCTGTCTAAGCGCAGGTAATGATCTCCCGATCGATGTCGACAACAGGCTGCGGGTGACATCGGCGTGGCGGCTCCCCAATACGCTGCCGCCGGTGCCTCCGCTGGTGGCATCGCTCGGTCTGAGCGACGTCCGGACGAGGGGACGACCACGTGGCACGGCTTCACGTTCTCGGTGACTGGCACGGACCAGGAGAGGAGAAGACCGCACGGCGGCTGGCCGCGGACCTGCCCGACGACTGGGACATCGTCGCAGGCCGGGACGTCCCCGACGGCATGAGCACCGTGGACCTCGACCTCGTTGTCGTCTCTGCGCGGGCCGTCTATGTCTGCGAGGAGAAGTCGTGGGGCCGACACGTCGTTGCCGGTGATGTCGGCTGGTACGTCAACGGCGAGCGCAGGCACAGCCCCAACAGCCAGGTCCAGCACGCCACCCGGGTCCTGGCCGGGCGCATCCAGCAACGGGTGCCCGGCTGGCGGGACGCGGAGCGCGCCTTCCCGCGCGGTCACCGCATCGTCCGGGGCCACGTCGTGCTCTCCCACGATCACCTCGACCTGGAGGGTGCGGCCGATCTCGGGGAGGACGTGGTGCTGCGGCTCGCCGACACGGCCGCGACCCTCCAGCGTCTGGACGGCACCTGCCCGACGGCGCTGGCTGCCCTGCGCCCGCAGCTCATGGCGTTCTTGCTGGGCCTGCGGCAGCGCACGGGAGCCGAGCCGCCCCGCCAGATCTATCAGTACCGGGTCGAGGGTCCACCCATGCGGCGCGGCAGCGCCACCGTCTACGGGGCGCGCAACCCGGCAGGAGAGCTCGTCGACCTCATCTGCGTACCGGTCGAAGGGGTGCCCGATCCTGTACAGGCCAGGCGCCTCGCGACCCGGGAGCACGACGCACTGGCGGCGTTGGCTGCGGTCGACCGGACCTGGCGCGTGCAGGGCTGGTTCGAGTGGAACGGCTACCTGGTCACGCCGGTCGCGGTCGCGATGGACGGCACCAGCCTCAGCAAGCTCGCCTCGTCGCAGCGTGGTCCCGGCAAGGACGCCCGCGTGCCCGCCGAGATCGGCGTGCCGGTGGTGCACGACGCCTTCTGCGCGCTTGCCGACGTCCACGCCCGCGGCGTCACCCACCGGGCACTGCGGTTGCGCAGCATCGAGGTGACCGACGCCAACCGCGTGCGGTTCCGCGACTTCGACCGTGCGCACCTGCCGTCGTCGGCGACCATCGCGCCCGTGCTCGACGACGCGCATCCGTCCGCGGGCTTTCGCCCGCCCGGCGCGACGATGGAGATGTTCACCGAGGCCGACGACCTCTACAGCCTGGCGCTCTGTCTCGTGCAGTGGCTCTACGGGGACGTGACCGACCAGCCCGACCACGACCTCGCGCTACAGCGCGCGCGGAAGTACCCCACAGTCGGCCCGATTCTGGCGCGCTGCCTGACCCGCGAGCCGGGGGAGCCCTACACGGCGGCGGCTGCGGCGGCCGCGACCGACCCGCAGCCACCCGTCCCCGTGGCGACGCGCGACGAGGTCATCGAGCCCGGCGCGCTGCTCGGCGGGCGCTACCGGCTCAAGCGCCCTCTCGGGGAAGGGGCGTGGGCGATCACCTGGCTGGCCTATGACGAGAACCTCGACGAGTACCGCACCGTCAAGCACCTGCGGCAGGGCCGCGTCACCCCGGAGCAGGTCAAAGCGGAGTACGAGCACGCGAGGGCGCTGCGCAGCTTCCACTGCGCCCAGATGTACGACCGGCTTCCGCTGCCCGAACCGGGCGTCCTCGTTCAGGAGTACGTGCCGGGGGAGACCTTGCACGAGCTGACGTCGGGACGACCCGCCCTCGACAAGGAGCAGGCCCGGCGGATCGCGGTGGACGTCCTGCGCGGCCTGGCCGACGCCCACGAGCGGTCCATCTACCACCGGGACGTCAGCCCGCACAACATCATCGTCCGCGATGACGGCCACGCCATGCTGATCGACTTCGGGCTCGCCTCTCGTGCCGAGGCCGCGCAGTCGGCGGTCGGGTCCCCGCCGTTCACTGCGCCCGAGGTGTGGTCCCGGCGGCTGTGGTCACCCGCCGCCGACATCTACAGCGCGGCGGCCTCGGTCCTGCACGCCATGCTCGGCAGGCTGCCCTACGCCGGGCCCGGCATCGACGAGCGGCGCACGCTGGTCCCCCCGACCGCCGACAAGGTCGAGCGCTATGGCCGGGCACTGCTCGATGCGCTCTACCGGGCGGTCGAGCCCGACCCCGGTGACCGACCGGCGAACGCCAGGGCCTTCGCCGAAGAGTTGACGCGGGCCAGCGACATCACGATCGTGCCGGGGCGCCGGGTCGTGAACCCGACCGTCGCCGCGTTGCGCGGGCTCTACCGGCACAGCGGCATCGGCAACGCAGGCAACCGCGGGCTCGACGACGACTTCGCCGACGAGACCTACGTGCAGACCCGGTTGGACAACGAGCTCCTCCCGGCGATCATCGCGGGGGAGCTCGACGTCGTCGTCCTGTCCGGAAACCCCGGTGACGGCAAGACCTCCTTTCTGGTCAAGATCGGCATTGCGCTCGACCGTGCCGGAGCCGTGCAGATGCGCAGCGACGCAGCAGGCTGGCGCCGCAGGCTGGGCGGGCGCACCTTCGCAGCGGTGTACGACGCGTCGGAGTCGCACGGCGAGCTGTCGTCCGACGAGCTGCTGTGCGCTGCGCTCGACCCGGACGACGGCGACGACCCCGCTCAGCGCACGGTGCTCCTCGCCGCCAACGACGGGCGGATCGCCCAGTTCTGCACCGACTACGCCGACCGCTACCCGGCGGTCGTCGCGGCGCTCGAACGGCAGCGCCTCGGTGGCGAGGCCGGTGCGGATGCGCGCATCGTGCTCGTCGACCTCAAACGCCGCGCGCTGGCCTTGCCGGGTCTCGACAACGCTCCCGCGCTCGGTGTCAACGTCCTCGCCTCACTCACCGTCCTGCACCGCTGGGAGGTGTGTGGCCACTGCGAGGTGCGCGACGTCTGCCCCATCCGGCGCAACGCCGAGCTGCTGCGCGCAGGCCAGGCGCGACGGGCGGTGTCGGAGCTGCTGTTGACCAGCCATCTGCGCCGTCGACGCCGGGCCACCGTGCGTGACGTCCGGTCGGCCTTCGGCTGGCTGATCACGGGGGACATCTCCTGTGACGACGTGCATGACGAAGTGGAGCAGGGCCTCGATCCCAGCACCGGGCGACGTGCTTTCGACCTTGCTTTCGACGGTCGCAGCCGTGACTACCTCGTCCAGGAGTGGGCGGAGCTCGACCCGGCAGCGCTGCCCGCGCCTGCGGCTGCCCGTGTGGCGCGCGGTCGGCGTGACCTGGTTCCGGACCTCGCCGGACTGGACGTCGCCGCCATGACACACCTCAAACGTGCCCTCTACTTCGGTGCGTGGACCGTGCCAGGGGCCCGCCACGAGGTGTGCAGCTACCGCCATCTGGACGCGTTCCTCGACGCTCTGCAGAACCCGGCGGCGGCGCTGTCGCGGATCTTGCTCGGGGTGTCGCGGGTGCTGGCGTTCGTCGGTTACCGCGACGAGGGCCACCTCGCGTTGCGCGACCGCGTTTTCGACGATCCCGCCGTCCGGTCGATCGTCGTCGTCAAGGAACTGCCCTCTTCCGACTTCCAACTGGTGAGCGCCACGACGTCCGCGCCGTACGTCGAGTCGTTCCCCGATCAGCTGGAGCTGCGGCACCTCCCGTCCGGCGCGCGGCTGCGGATAACGCTGGACACGGCCGAGCTGCTGATGCGCTCGGCCGACGGGGAGATCCTCGGCGACACGGCGTCGGCCGCGCTGCGTCAGGAGATCCAGAGCTTCGGCGACCGCCTGCGCCTGCAGCCTGCCCGGTCCGTCCGCATCGTCGACGGCGCGGGGTGGTCGGTGACGGCCGCCGTCACCGACGACGGCCACATCGTCCGAGGAGCCCGACGATGACCATCACCCTGCCGACGCCGTTGCGCACGTACCAGTACCGGCACCTGACGGTGTTCTCGCTTCTCGACACCGACACCGATCGCGTGCTGCCTGCATTGTTCGAGATGTGCGTCAAGGGTGGGCGGTCGAGCAGATCGCGGACCGATGCCCGGGACTACGACGGCTACCGAAGGGCCCTGCTGAGCAGCGGTGCTGTCGAGGGCTTCGACGACCCACGCGACCAGGCGCTCCTCGACGGATGGCTGCGCTCGTGCGTGGTCGACATGGGTGCCGTCGGCCGCGCCAAGACCGGCGAGCAGATGTTGGCCGTCGCCCCGCTGACGCTCGCGGCGTATCGCGCAGGGCTGCCGACCAAGCGAGACCGTCACCGCGGCATCGATGACGTCGTCTACCGCCTGCTCCTCGACGCCGTCGATCCCGGTTCGTCGGCCAACGCCACCGCGGAGCTGCGCGAGCTCGTGACCCGCACGGTCGGGCGCGGGCTCGGCATCGGGCCGGGACCGAAGTGGGAGCCGCGTCTGGAGGACCCGTCGAGGCTCGACATCGGCGCGCTGCTCGCGTTCCGGTTCGTCGAGGGCTTCGACATGGGCGACGCCCGCGAGGTGGATGCAGTGGCGCCCGCCAGTCCGCTGCCTGGCGTTGCCGCCGATCTGGGGGCGATGTTGCTCGGCCATCTGCGCACCTACGGCGAGCGGCTGCCGGTGCCTGCGCTCATGTCGAGCTTCGCTGCGCTGATGGCGCTGGGCCTGTTCACGTTCAGCATGCGGGCCGACGCCGCGGCCAGGGAGCTGCTCCGCGCGGGCCAACCGCCTGCCGATCTTTCCGACGGACCGGCGCCGCCGTCGCCGCTGGAGCTGTACTGCGATTTCACGGGCGACCTCGGTTCGGAGTCAGACCGGCTCTCTCGGCGTTGTGTGGAGCGCGATCTCGACCGTGTGCGGCTGGCCTTCCGCGACCGCATGACGTTCGTGGTGATGGAGCAGGCGCTTCCGCGGATCGCCGGTGAACCGGAACGGCGGGAGGCGTTGTCGCGGTCCGGCCGCCTGGTGCAGCTCGCGATGCTGCGCGGCCACCGGCGGGTGGCGTCCTACGCCGAGGGCCGGATCGACGATCTGCTCGCCGCTGCGGAGGCGTCGGGGGAGGCGACCGAACCAGAGCTGGAGTTCCTGCGCCGCAGGCAGTCGGCGGACGAGCCCGAGCTCGACAAGCTGCTCGACATCCTCGAGCACGTCAACCAGGACAAGGCTGTTAAGAACGCGGTTCAGTGGTACTGGTCGGTCGGAGGGCTGGACAAGCCGTACGGGCTGCTGCGTGGCACCGTCCGCAACCGCCGGTCCTGGCGCTACGCCCCGGGCGACGAGCTGCTCACCGCGCTGTTGCTGGCCGTCTTCGTCGAGCCGGGCGGCACCACCAGCCGCGCGACCATGCCGCTGCGCGAGGTGCTCGAGGCACTCGCGCACCGTTTTGGCATCCTCATCGACCGCCCGCCTGCGTTCCTCGACGGCGCCGAGGCCCGCGAGGCGGCGACGGCCAACCGGGAAGCCTTCACCAAGAGGCTGCAGCTGCTCGGCTGTTTCGACAGCCTTTCCGACGACTTCTCCGTGCAGATCGTCCGCCACCCGTTCGGAGATGCCTGATGTCCGACCTGCTCGAACCCGACTCGATCGCGGCAGCGTTGCCCGACGTGGTCCTCGTCGCCATCGCCGACCAGGTTGCGGAAGCGCTGCGGGACCACGGCGCGGGGCATTGCGTGCGCGTCGACAGCATCCGCCGAGGCGACGCTGCGCAGCTCGTGGAAGTGCTCCGCGACCGGCTGCCGAGCGAGAGCGCGGACGTCCACGTCCTCGTCGACCATGCGGGGGAAGCGGACGGCAAGCTGTCGATCCCGGCCGAGCGGGCAGTAGAGCTGCGCAATCGCAAGGAACGTCAGCTCGTGCTGATGGTGCCGGTCGGCAGCGGGTCGGCCGCCAGCTCGCTGGACAACAGCTTCGCACGGATCGACGTGACACTGCTGCTGGCAGCGGCCGCCGAGCGGCTGGTGACGACGATCGCGGACGCCGATCTGCAGGCAGGCGTCCGCCAGATGGCCCGTGAACTGGGCAGGACGCGGCCGGTCGAGGCATGGGCGCGCTATGTCGCTGCTGTTGTCGGTGACCCGACGTGGAGCACCGCCGGTCTGACGCTGTGGGTGGTCGGGCTCGTGCCGGATGCGGGTGGCCCCGAGCTGCTCGGCCGCATGTCGCGCAACGCCGTGTGTGCGCGTGCCATCTCGCGCCCGAGCCGGGCGGTCGCCTCCGTCGCCGACCGGCTCACCGTCGCTCAGCTGCAGGAGGGCAGCGCCCGCGACCGCATCGCGCACTACCTCTCGCGCCCCGACGTCGACCTGTCCGATCCGCCTGCGTGGGCCGCACCGCTCGCCGCGCCGCCGCACGAGATGACGTTCGACACGTGGCCACTCGCGGAGCCGGAGACAGTACCGGTCGACAGCGTCCGGGTTGATCCGTTCCTCAAGGAGGACGGCACGCTGCGCGCCGGGACGCGGCTCAACCAGGAGAACGCGGGGGATCTGCCTTACGTCGAGACCGGACCCGACCAGCCGGGCACGGTGACCGTGGTCTGGCGCACCGATCCGCCGAAGACCGAAAGGATCAACCGCTGGCTGCTGGAGGCGCTTCCTCCTGCCGACCTCCGCGATCCCGATACCGAGCCCGTGGCGCGCCAGACGGTGAAGGGGGAGAAGCGCCGCGCCACCGTCCGCCTCGACTTCGCCGAGGAGGACCTCGCCGAGGGCGCACTGCTGGTGGTCCGACTGACCGCGATCGGTGCGGACGGCCAGCCGCTGCAGCTCCGCAACGGCACGCAGGCCGTCGAAGAGAGCCAGCAGTTCGGGGTGCGTTGGGAGCAGGACCCCGTCGGCGGCCCGATCCGTCGCGCGTCTACGCCATCGCTCGCACAGGCCCGGCTCGACGCGGCGCTGGAAGGGCAGGACGATCTGCGCGAGGACGCACCCAGCTGGAACGGCGGGGCCTTCTCGCTGCGCCTCGGCGGCAGGCGCAGTGCCCTGCTCGCGCTGAGCCCTGCCCTGATCAGCCTGCAGGACAAGTCGCTACAGGGCCGCGGCCGCGCCATTGCCTGGGAGGCCGACGGTCGGCTCGGCGAGGTGCTCGACCCAGACGCCCTGGAGCCGGTGGCAGGCACCCTCCCGCCCGCGTTCGCCGAGCGCCGTCGCCGCTTGTTCGACCGGCTCGCTGAACGCCGTCCGCGCTTCGCGGTGGAGACCCTCGTATGGGACGACGAGCTGCGCCAGGAGGTGCTGACGTACTGCCAGGCCTACCGGCGGGCCTTGGACCAGGCCACGGACGCGGAGACGCGCGGATCCCTGCTCGCGCTCGACACCGTGCGCCTCAGCATCGACACCGTGGGGCACGCACCCATCGCGGCGATGATCGCGCTCCCGCTACAGCCGTTGCGGCTGGCGTGGACCGCTGAATACGACGCGACGCTGACCAACTGGGCGGATCAGCTGGCCACGCTCGGCCGGTCGACGGCCAAGCGACGGCAGTCGGTGGATGCCCGGCTCACCCGCCGGGTGACGCCTGCCAACTTGCCGTTCGCGATGTACGGGGTGGACGGCTCACCCTTCGTCTACGTACGGGAGGCCACGCTCGGCACCGGCGTCTACCTGCACCCGGCGGAGGCCGAGCCGGGCGCGGCAGTGCAGGCGGTGTTCGAGGTGCTCGGCCTTGATCGACGCGATGTCCAGCCCGACCTGCCGCCGTCGGTGGTGGCGGAGCGCATCCGGGCCTATCGGTCCGTGAACCCGGGACAGGACGCCTTGCGGATCCTGGCCTACAACGCAGGCTCCGGAGAGCTGCTCGCCCGTGCGCTCGACGAGGCGGTGCTGTCCGAGCCCGACAACGAGGAGGAGCTCGCCGCACCCCCGGCCCGCCTCGAGGTCACGGCCTACAGCCGCAGGCCCTCGTTCACCGACCCGGTACCTGCTTTGACCGATCTGCAGCGGATGGTCGCAGGCAGGCAGGTGCGCGGGGCGCGCTCGCACCTCACCCCGCCACTCGGGTTGACCGTCCGGCCGCACGAGCGTCTGGCCGCCGATCTGGAAGCGGCTCACCTGGGCGTGGTCGCCGACCTCGCCTTGACGCAGGCCGAAGACGCCGCGGGCGTGGCGTCGGTCGCTGTCCCCGACGCCGCAACGTCGTTCCGCAACCTGCTGACCCCGGCGCAGACGCAACGGGTGACGGCTCCCGTGCCCGTGTGGCGAACGGCTCCGGCTGTGCGGGTGCGGAGTAAGGACGGCGCCGTCGACGCCGTGGAGGCGCACCGCAGCTACCAGGCCGCGCTGGCCGTCGCCTTCGGTTATCCGGTCGGGCCGGTGGCGTTGACCGCACGCCTGGGCGCCGGTGAGCTGGCGTCGTTGCGCGCGGCCCACGAACGCGCTGACTGGGTGATCACGCTCGACCGCAATCTCGGCATCGACCTGTTCACGGCCGCCGCGGGTGCGGAGGTGGCGCCCTACGTCCTGGACTATGCCCCCGACTTCCTGGAAGGGCTCGGGCCGCGGCTCACGGTCACCACGACCCACCGCGGGGATGTGCAGCGCCTGCTCGCCGACGCGATGACGGGCCTCGACCTGGCGGCAGTCGACGAGTCGGTCCGCGTCGTCCTCGATCACCTGCAGGTCGTGTCGGGTCGGCTCGCGCTCCGGCTCGTCGGCAGGTCCAGCCTGGCCACCGAGGCCGTCAGCCTGGCTGCGTTGATGGCGCATCTCCGCGGGCGGGGCGAGCTGGACGGCTGCCTCGTTGTGCCCGTCGACGCTCATCAAGAGGTCTTCGGCGACAGCCGCGGCGACGCAGCGGTGCGGCGTTGCGACGTGATCCTCATCCGCACGACGGCCCGCACGATGCGGATGGAGTGTGTGGAGGTCAAGTCGCGGCGGGCGGCAGCCCTCCCGGCCGCGCTGGTCGACGACATCGTCGATCAGCTGGACGCGACCGTCACGATGCTGCACGACACGTTCTTCCGTGCCGATCCGCCGCGCATCGACGCGGAACTGCAGCGTGCCCGCCTCGGCGGCATCCTCCGCCATCACGCCGACCGGGCGCTCGCCATGGGCTTGCTCGACGACCGCCGACGCGGCGAGGTGGAGCGCATGATCGAGAAGGTCGAGGACGGCGCGCTGGTGCCTGAGATCGGCCGCCGCGGCTACGTCGTCAGCCTCGCGGGCAAGGCAGGCTTTCCGGCTGAACACCGTGGAGTGCGGATCGACGTACTGACCGCATCCGACCTGGGTGAGGTGGGGCTGGTCGCGCGCCGGGCAGGCGGGAGCCCGCAGCCCGACTGGGCGCCCGAGACCACGGTCGTGCTGCCTGCCGAGGCCCGACCAGCCGAAGCGACCGTCCCCGCGCCTGCGACGGCCGTCGCCACCTCCGCCCCACCGCGGCCGACACCACGTCCCCGCCCCTCGCCGCGGCCGCGGGCTGCAGCGCCGACGGTCAACCCGGCGCAGCCGATATCGGGTGAGCCGCCCACCGTGCAGCTGCCCGGGCCTGCTCGTGATCTGCCACAGGTGGTCGAGGTCGCGTTGGGCCAGGATGCCCACGCGGAGAACGTGACGTGGCGGATCAGCACGTCAGGCAGCCCCCATCTGTTCGTGCTGGGCATACCCGGCCAGGGCAAGTCGGTGACGACCCGCCGCATCCTGAACTCGTTCGCCGAGCAGGGACTGCCCGCCCTGGTGATCGACTTTCACGGCGACATGGCGGCCGCTCCGGCCGGTGGCGCCGCGGTACTAGACGCCTCGCTGGGTCTGCCCATCTCACCGTTCGAGATCGACGACGCCGCCCGCTACCGCGAGGCTTCGTGGGAGCTCGCCGAGGTGATCGGCTACGTCTGCGGGCTGGGGGAGATCCAGCGCAACGCCGTCTACGAGGGCGTGCGCGGGATCTACGAGCAGCACGGCTTTCCCCACCAGGCGCGGCCGGACGACTGGCCGACCATGGACGAACTCGCTGAAGCCGTCAGTTCCGCGGAGTCCAGCGGGCGCAGCCGCAACGTGGCTGCGCGCCTGCGTCCGCTGAGCGACTTCGGCCTGTTCGTCGATCCGACCCAGGGCCGTGGGTTCGGTGAACTCCTCCGCCAGGGCGTCGTCCTGGACGTTCACGGGCTGATGGAGCAGGTGCAGCGCGCTGCAGGAGCCTTCGTGCTGCGGAAGGTCTACCGGGAGATGTTCCGGTGGGGGCAGACGAGCCGGCTCCGCCTGGCCGTCGTGCTGGACGAGGCGCACCGCCTCGCCCGCGACGTGACCCTCCCGAAGATCATGAAGGAGGGCCGCAAGTACGGTGTGGCCGTCGTCGTGGCGAGCCAGGGCGTTGACGACTTCCACAAGGACGTCCTCGGCAACGCAGGCACCAAGGTGGCGTTCCGCTGCAACTACCCGCAGAGCAAGACCGTCGCGGGCTTCCTCCGCGGCAGGAGTGGGCAGGACGTCGCCGAAGCGCTGGAGCAGCTGTCGGTGGGGCAGGCGTACGTCTCCACCCCCGACCACGCCGCCGCGCGGAAGGTGTTCATGGCGCGGGACTGAACGCTGCCGATCTCACCCCCTCTTGGCGCGCAGGCGATCAACGGTGAGAGCGCGGGCAGTTGGTCAGCGGGCCTCGCTCGGCGGGGATGCGGCGGCGTCGAGCGCCGCCATCGTGGCTGGATCGAGGCGGACCTGCGCGGCCGCGACGTTCTCGTCGAGGTGGGCCACGCTCGACGTCCCGGGAATCAGCAGGATGCTCGGGTCGTGCGCGAGCAGCCAGGCGAGACCGATCTGGGCGGGAGTCCGACCGAGCGCGGTCGCCGCGGCGCGCACGGCCGGATGCTCCGTCACGTTCGGAACGCCGGGCAGCACCGAGCGGAGCGGGAAGAACGGCACGAACGCCACACCGTGCCCGTGACCGGCCGCGAGCAGTGGTTCGGCGGCGCGATCGAGCATGTTGTAGAGGTTCTGGACGCAGGCGATCCCGGCGGGAAGCGCCTGGCGGAGCTGGTCGACGGTGACGCTGCTGAGCCCGATTGCGCCGATCTTGCCTTCGTCCCGGAGGGCTACCAGCTCGGCGAGCTGAGCATCCAGGTCGACGCGTTGGTCACCGGTCGCCACGAGCCCCGGCGGCCCGTCGACGCGACGCAGGTTCACAACGGCCACCTGCTCGACGCCGAGGCTGCGGAGGTTGTCCTCGACGCTCGCACGCAGCTGCGCGGGCTGCTGGGCGACGACGAGGCGGCCATCCCGATGGTCGGCGCCGACCTTGCTGACGAGCACCAGATCCTCGGGGTAGGGGTGCAGAGCCGTGCGGATCAGCGTGTTGACCACGCCTGCCCCGTAGAACTCGGCGGTGTCGATGTGGGTGACGCCCAGCTCGACGGCACGGCGCAGCACGGCGACCGCTGTGTCCTGGTCGAGCGGACCGCGTTGACCGCGCTCGCCGAGTTGCATCGCGCCGAAGCCGACTCGGTTCACGACGTGGTCCGCCAGTGTTCCGACGGCGAGGGACTGCTGGGTCTCGGGCACGTGGCCCTCCCTGATGGCATAGTGGGAAGAAAGGCGGAGGTTCCTCCGCTTCCTTCGAATATAGCAGAAATGGAGGGGCCTCCGTATGGTTGAGGCGAGTTCGTCCCCCGGGCGGGCGGACGCCCAGCGCAACCGCCAACGGTTGATCGACGCCGCGGTCGCCGCCTTCTCGTCAGGGCAAGGCCCGGTGGTGCTCGAGCAGATTGCCCGCGACGCAGGCGTCGGGATCGGCACCCTGTATCGGCACTTTCCTTCACGGGAAGCGCTGGTCGAGGCGGTGTACGGCAACGAACTGGCGCGCCTGTGCCGCAGCGCGGAGCAGCTGTTGGCGCTACAGGCGCCCGACGACGCTCTGCACGCCTGGATGCAGGGCTACGTCGAGTTCGTCAGGACGAAGCGCGGCATGGGCGACACGCTGCGCGCGGCGATGACGTCCGGCTCCATCACGTTCTCGCAGACCCGGGCCACCTTGATCGCCGCCATCCAGACGCTGCTCGACGCCGGAGCAGCGGCGGGGACGCTGCGCGCCGACGTGCCTGCCGACGACGTCTGCGCGGCGTTGGTGGGCGTCGTGCTCGCGGCGGGCGCCCCACACCAGCACGACCAGGCTCTGCGCCTGCTCGACCTCCTGATGGACGGGCTGCGCGCGCCTCCGGATTGTCGGGGCTAGGTCGTAACCTCGCCGACATGGCGAAGGGCAAGAAGTACGTCGAGGTTCTCGGCAGGCAGATGGCGTACGTCGAGGCAGGTACCGGGGACCCCATCGTGTTTCTGCACGGCAACCCGACGTCGTCGTACCTCTGGCGGACGGTGCTTCCGCAGCTCGAGCCACTGGGTCGATGTCTGGCGCCGGATCTGATCGGCATGGGCGACTCGGACAAGCTGCCTGACAGCGGGCCGGGCCGCTACCGCTTCGTCGAGCACCGCCGCTACCTCGATGCGCTGCTCGATCGGCTCGGGGTCCACGAGCAGGTCACGCTCGTGATCCACGACTGGGGTTCCGCGCTGGGCTTCGACTGGGCCAACCGCCATCGCGACGCCGTGCGCGGGATCGCCTACATGGAGGCGATCGTCCGGCCGATGAGCTGGGCGGAGTGGCCCGCCTCGGCACGCGGCGTCTTCGAGGCGATGCGGTCTCCGGCGGGTGAGTCGATGGTGCTGGAGAAGAACGTGTTCGTCGAACGGATCCTGCCTGCCTCGGTGTTGTCGCCGTTGGACGAGGAGACGATGGCGGTCTACCGGGCGCCGTTCGCCGAGCCGGGGGAGGGGCGGCGCCCGACCTTGACGTGGCCGCGCGAGATTCCGCTCGACGGCGAGCCTGCCGACGTACACGACATCGTCGCGGCCTACGCCGACTGGCTCCCGACGTCACCGGTGCCGAAGCTATTCGTCGACGCCGATCCAGGGGTGATCCTGATCGGCGCGCAGCGCGAGTTCGCTCGCCGCTTCGTCAACCAGCGCGAGGTCCGGGTGCCCGGCAGTCATTTCGTCCAGGAGGACTCCGGCCCGGAGATCGGCCGCGCCGTCGCCGACTGGTACCGAACTCTGCTGAAGGAGGGTCAGGATGCCTGAGAACGCACGTAGCGGATGAGGCCCGCGACGTCGTCGGCGACCAGCCGCCCGATCGCCCCGCTGGAGTAGACGGCGGTGAGCACGGTGCTGTCCGGAGCGAGGACGAAGCCGGTGGACTGCAGGTAGTGCGGCTCGTCGTTGGTGTACGCGCCGGTGGCCGCCGCGACCTTGTCGGCGTCGACGCTGTGCCCGACCGGGAAGGTCAGATGGTGCTTGGCGACGAGCGCCGCGCTGGTGGCCTCGTCGTCGACGGACAGCGCCACGACCTTGACGCCCAGTTCGTCGAGCGTGCTTGCGGCGCGCGCGAAGCCCGCGAGCTGCGCGTTGCAGTACGGGCACCACGATCCGCGGTAGATCAGCACAACGCCGAAGGAGCCTGCGAGGTCGGAGGGGAGGGAGATCGTGCCGCCGCCCACCGCCGGAAGGTCAAGTGAGGGGAACGTGTCGCCGTTGTGGAGAAAGGTCATCGCTGCTCCCGAGCTCATTGGACTAATCAGTCCAGCCTTCTCACGCTTGAGTGGACTGTCAAGTCCAGTCGGCTAAGCTCGGTCGATGGCCGACCGACTCACCGCGCGCGGCGCAGCGACGCGGGCGCGGATCGTCGAGGCGGCCGCGGACCTGTTCTTCGCCCGCGGCGTCGCCGAGACCAGCGTGGACGCCGTGCTTGTCGCGAGTGCCACCAGCAAGTCGCAGCTCTACCACTACTTCGCCGACAAGGACGACCTCGTCCTGGCGGTGATCGAGCGGCAGACCGAGCGCGTCCTCGACGCGCAGGAGCCGCAGCTGCACGAGCTGGACACGGTGGACGGTCTGCGGCGTTGGTGCGACGCCGTGGTCGACCTGCAGCGGCAACGCCAGTGCGTCGGGGGCTGTCCGCTCGGTTCGATGGCCGCCGAGCTGGCCGACGCCCGCCCGGCACGGCGTGCGCTGGCCGGAAGCTTTTCGCGGTGGGAGTCGTATCTGGCTGCGGGATTCGCCGCCATGGCCGAGCGCGGTGAGCTGCGTGCAGGCGTCGAACCCGACGACCTCGCGACCGCGGTGATGACCGCCCTGCAGGGCGGGTTGTTGCTCACCGACATAGTCCGGTCGACACGCCCGCTCGAGCTGGCGTTGGACATGGCGTTGGCGCACGTCGACGCCCATAGGTGCCCGGTCGCCGAGCGCGCGGACTGACCCGACCGCGTGCTGCGCGGCGCTTAGGGCGTGTCCTGTAAGCCCTGGACCGCGCTCTTCGCGCCGAGATCGTCCCTGGCTGCGTTGTCAGCCTAACCGGGTACGTCCAGTACAACGGCTCAGGCCTCCGCCTTGCCAGGAACGATCTCGATCACGAAGCCCGCGGTCCCTGACTTACAGGACACGCCCTAGGCGAACGCGGCTGTTCCGGTGATGTCCCGGCCGACGATCAAGGTCTGCATCGTCTCGGTGCCCTCGAAGGTGTGGATCGCCTCGATATCGGCCATGTGCCGGATAACGTGGTTCTCCAGCAGGATGCCGTTGCCGCCCAACAGGTCGCGGGCATCGGCGAGGATCTCGCGTGCTTTGCGGGTGTTGTTCATCTTGGCCAGCCCGGCCACGGTCGGACTGAGCTTGCCCGCTTCCGCCAGACGGCCCAGCTGCATGCAGTAGAGCTGCATCCCGGTCAGCTCCGCCAGCATGTGCACCAGGCGCTGCTGGACAATCTGGAACGACACCAGCGGCTTGCCGAACTGGATGCGTTGCTTCGCGTAGGTCAGCGCGGCGTCGTAGCCCGCGGTGGCGTGGCCGAGCGCCATCCACGCACACGTCGAACGGGTGGTGGCCAGAACCCGTCCCGTGTCGCGGAAGCTCTGCGCGAGCGGCAACCGGTTCTCCTCGGGCACCCGCACGCCACGCAGGTGGATGTCGGCCTGCCACACCGAGCGCAGCGACACCTTCCCGGTCATCACCGTCGCCTCGTAGCCGTCGGCCGGGGTCTCTATGACAAACCCCTTGACCTGGCCGTCCTCGACGTCACGTGCCCACGCGACGACCAGGTCCGCGATCGTGCCGTTGCCGATCCAGCGCTTTTCTCCTTCGAGCAGCCAATGGTCGCCGTCGCGGCGGGCGGTGGTCGCCAAGGCGATCGAGTCGGAGCCGTGGTCGGGCTCGGTCAACGCGAACGCGCCGATCGACTCCAGCGTCGACATCCGGGGGAGCCACCGGGCCTTCTGCTCCTCCGAACCGCACATCGCGATCGACTGCATGGCCAGTCCGGCGTGCACGCCGAGGAACGTGCCGAGGCTGCCGTCACCGCGGTGCAGCTCCATGTGCACCAGGCCGCATGCCATCGGGCTCATGTCGGCCGCGCCGTAGCCCTTGATGCTCTCCCCGACGATCCCGAGCTCAGGCAGCCTGCGCATCAGCGGCCAGGCCAGCTCCGCGCGCTCCCAGTAGTCGCCGACGACCGGCAGCACCTCGGTGTCGACGAAGCGGCGGGTGACGAGGAAACGGTCCCACTGCTCGTCGGTGAACTGGTCGCGCACCAGGAAGAAGTCGGTGCCCAGCGCTTCGCCGAGATCGTCTGTCATCGTGGCCTCCGGGCTGCTGGGGTGAAGGCCCAGGTTCCCGCGCCCCGGCGAGCTGCGCCAGAGCTGGCTCGGCCGGTGCTCAACAGTCGGTCTTGGGGGCCTGGCCGCTTCGACAAAGCTGTTGCTGCTGGATCTCGCCGCTGGTCGGGCCGCGTCCGCCCGCCGTTCCGGGGTCGAGATAGCCCTGGTACTCCTCGCACGCAGGGTCGAACTTCCCCCGAGTCATGGCGCGGGCCGCGCAGCCCGGCTCGTTGTCGCCGGTCGGGGTGGGCTCGCCGCCGACCCGTCCAGGCGTGGCACGTGTCGAGGAGGTGGCACGTGTCGAGGAGGCCGCCGCCGTGCTCGCCGCCGTGCTCGTGTTCGCCGCCGTGGACGCCGAGGTCGCCGCCGTCGGACTCGCGGATGGCGCGGCCGCCGCGTTCGCGCATCCGGCCAGCAGCATCACGATTCCGGCCGCGATGGCCGACAGCGCCAGGCGCCGGTGCTGATCGTTCATGCTCGCCCCCCGAGTCGGACGCCCCTCGGGGACGGCGCCGACATGGGGAGCATCGATCCCGGGCAGCGGGATGTCGCAGGGGAGGGCGCAACATCATCACATCGAGTACGGACTCACCGTGCCGAGATGCACGACTCACCGGGGCGAGCTGCACGACTCACCGTGGGGTGGCCAGGGAGTTGATCAAGGTGTCGATCACCGCTCCGACCTCATCCGCGGCTTTCGCGCGGTCCTGGGCGAGGGCAAGGTAGAGCGCCGCCTCGCGGATCGCGCCGAGCAGGGTGTGGGCCAAGGGCTCGACGGGCTGGCGCGGAATCCGGCCGACCTCCATCGCGTGCTCCAGCAGCGCGAGCACAAGCCCCATGTTGTGGCGGTTGCCGATCTCCCGCCAACGCTCCCAGCCCAGTACGGCGGGGGCATCGAGGAGCACGATGCGATGGATCTCCGGCTCGGCGCTGGCCTGCAGCCACGTGTTGGCGCCCAGGCCCATGACGGCGATCGGATCGGTCAACCCCGCGCCCGCGATGGCCACGCCGATGCGCTCGGTGACCTCCGCCTCCACCGCCTCGAAGACGGCGGCGAACAGCTCGACCTTGTCCGCGAAGTGGTGGTAGAGCGCACCGCGGGTGACGCCCGCCGTCCGCACGATGGCCTCCGTGCTGACGTCGTTGTAGGCCTGGGCGGCGAACAGTGCCCGCCCGGCCGTGACGAGCGCGTCGCGGGTGCCTGCCGAGCGCTCGGCCTGGGTACGGCGATTGTCTTTCATACAAGCTGTATGTATGTTTGCGCTGTCACAACCAGAACGTACTTCATGGAGGCCATGATGCCGACGGTCGACGTTGCACAGGGACGCATCCACTACCGGGTCGCCGGGCCACCGGACAGCGACAAGCCGCCGGTCGTGCTCTTGCACGGACTGCTGGTCGACGGCGACTTGTGGGGCGGCGTGCTCGACGCCCTCGCCGCCGAAGGGATCCGCGCCTACGCGCCCGACCTGCCGATGGGCGCGCATCCGATCCCGCTGGGGCCGCAGGCCGATGTCAGCCCGCGCGGCATCGCGCAGTTGGTGCTGAACTTCCTCGAGGCGCTCGACCTCACCGACGTGACACTCGCGGGCAACGACACCGGCGGCGCGCTGTGCCAGTTTCTCGTGGACACCGACGCCTCGCGGATCGGGCGCCTCGTGCTGATCAACTGCGACGCGTTCGAGCAGTTCCCGCCGCCGCCTTTCGGCATGTTGGTGAAGGCGGCGCGACGGGCAGGGCGGCTCCGCCTCCTGATGGCCGGGATGCGGTTCACGTCGGTCCGCCACTCCGCGCTCGGCTTCGGCCCGCTCTCCCGCGCACCCCTGGACGCCGCGATGACCCGCCGTTGGATCAACCCGATACTGACCGAGCCCGAGGTGCGCCGCGACACGGCGCGGTTCATGAGCGCCATCCGACCCGGTGACCTGCTCGACGTGTCCACCCGACTCTCGCGGTTCGACAAGCCGGTCCTGCTGCTCTGGGGCGCCGCCGACCGGTTCTTCACCCTCGACCTCGCGCGCCGCCTCGCGGGCGCCTTCCCCAACGCGCGGCTCGTACCGGTCGACGGCGGGCGCACCTTCCTGCCGTTGGACGAACCCGCCACGGTGGCCGCCGCGATCACTGCCGAGATCGACGCGTCCGCGCGGGACTGACGCAGGCGCGGCCCGCGATCGGCGACAGCGGAGAGTCGGGAGGTCGGCCTGCCCTGGGCGGCCGCCGAGCGGCGTGCGCGCCGGGAGGCAGGCAGTGCGGCCGCCCGACGCGCAGTGCTCGCGCGCGGGCGACCGACCGGCACCGCCCGACCGCAGGCACCGCCTACCGCTGTCCTACTGCGACGGCTTCGGCACCGAGCAATTGATCTTGGGGTTGACGCCGAAGTAGTTGAGCGGACCTGCGGCGATCGTCAGCAGCACCGTTCCGCCTTGGGCGCAGTTGACCGGGTCGTTGGCGAAGTAGCCGCGCTGGTAGGCGGCGAAGGCTCCGATGATGAGCCAGAGCACGACGATGATCGAACCCACCCGCATGTCAGCGCCACCCGATCCCGCGGCTGGTCCGGACGCCCATGAAGGGCAGCGCGAGCGCGAGGAGGCCTGCAAGCTCGAAGAAGGTGACGTCGAGCGGTCCGAGGGCGAGATGAGCGAGATGTAACAGCAGAGCGACGGCGAGCAGAACGGCACCGACGATCGCGGTCATCGGGTAGCTCCTTCCGGTTCGGGGGGACCGCAGTGTGGCGGGTGGCCGCTAGCGGCGCATCACGGGGGGCCGTCGATCGAGGTTGCCGTTGTGTTAACGACCAGTCATCATTCGGGGCAACCGCGATGGCGAGGAGTGTTCCGTGGAGCAGGCTCGTCATTACCTCGCCCTTGATCTCCCCGGCCGCGGTCAGGTCCTCGTCCACGAGTGGCCCGGGCCTGCCGGCGCGCCCACTCTGGTTCTGGTTCACGGGGTCGCGCTGAACGTCGAGATCAACTGGGCGTCCGTCGCGCCCGCGCTCGCCCGCCGGTACCGGGTGCTGGCGCTCGACCTGCGCGGCCATGGTCGCGGCCTGCCCGTGGCGGGAACCTTCAACCTGGAGGACTGCGCCGACGACATCGCCGCGGCACTGCGTGTCCTCGGCACCGGTCCGGTCATCCCCGTGGGTTTCTCGATCGGCGGCATGGTCGCGCAACTGCTGTGGCGACGACACCGCGATCTCGTGGCCGGTCTGGTGCTCTGCGCCACGGCGCGCAACGTCACCGGGTCGCCGTGGGAGCGCATGCTCGCGATGGCGATGCCGTGGGCCGTCCTCACGGCCACGCTGCTCTCGCCTTTCTCGGTGGTGGGGACCGACGCGATCGCCGGACCGCTGCTCGACGCCGGGCTCGCCCCCGCACAGCGGCGCGCAGCGCTGGCCCACATGCGGCGGATGCCGCTGGCCATCGCGATGGACGCCATGCGCGCCGGGTGCGCGTTCAGCTCCCGCGGGTGGATCGGTGCGGTCGAGGTGCCCACGGCGGTGCTGGTGACCCGCGACGACCGCATCGTCGCCCCGTCCCGCCAGCACAAGCTGGCCGCGGCGGTGCCCGGCGCCATCGTGGTGGAGATCGACGGCGACCACGGCGTGTTCCTCGCCGATCCCGAGGGCTTCGGCGACGGGTTACTGCATGCGTGTGCCGCCGTCACCCTGCCGGCCGAACCGTCTTCGACGAGCGCGGCCTGACCGGCGCACCGAACGGCGGTTTTCCGACGCTACGGGCCCGAGAACCATGGGTTGCCGGCACGCCGTCGTGAACTGATCACTCTGCGTCGCTATGAGGCTGTCATGTCCCTCTTGCCACCTGCCTACACCCGAGATGCCGCCGAATACGACATCCGTACCGCCGCCTTCGCGCACTACCGCCGGTTGATCGTCGATGAGCTGCCACTGCGGCGCGGCGACACGGTGATCGACGCCGGGTGCGGCACCGGCCTCTGCTTCGAACTCCTGCAGGAACGCATCGGTCCCGACGGCGTGCTCGTCGGCGTCGACGCGGCGCCCGACATGCTGCAGTTGGCCGCGGAGCGGGTCGCCGAAGCGGGGTGGTCGAACGTCGTACTGCGCTGCGCATCACTGTCGGACGCCGAGCTGCCACAGGCCGATCACGCACTGTTCTGCGCGGTGCACGACGTCCTGCAGTCGGCGTCCGCTCTGGACAACATCCTCGCCCACCTGCGGCCCGGTGCTGCTGTGGCTGCGGGGGGCGGCAAGTGGGGCCCGGTGTGGGCGATCGGGCTGAACGCGGGGGTGCTCGCCCTGCACGCCCCCTACGTCCGGGACTTCACGGGCTTCGACCGGCCGTGGGGTCGCCTCGCCGAGCACCTCGCCGGTCTCCGCGTGCGCGAGGTCGCGATGGGCACGGGTTTTGTAGCGAGTGGACGGACCGCGCAACCTGCACCCCCCTGACGCGTCGTTAGGAGTGAACGGCGCTCGGCGTCGGTCACCGAGAGGGGGCACGAGGCTCATGACGGCTTCCGACGCAGGAGCCCACGCGGAATCCGGTCTACCGGCATGACCCTCACCGCCGTTGCCACCGGGGACCGGGTCGGCGCTGAGGCGCAACAGGTCACCGGCCTCCTCGCCGCGGCGGCCGCAGGCGATCGCGTGGCCGGGTACCGACTGATGGCCGTCGTGCGGCCCGCGGTCCTTCGCTACTGCCGGGCGCGGCTCGGCTCGGGCGACGCCGCTACGGAGGTGGCCCGCCGCGTCTGTCGGACGGTCGGTGCGACCCTTGCGGAGCTGCCGTGCTCGGCGTCGGACGTGCACGCGTTCGTCCACCGCATCGCTGTCGAACTGGTCGATGACGTCCCCGTCCCCGATGGTCTGCCGGGCATGGCCGGGATGCTCGGCGTGCTGTCGCCCGCGCAGCGGGAAGTGCTGGTACTGCGCGTTGCCGTCGGGCTGTCGGCCGAGGAGACGGCCGCCGCGCTCGGCTCGACCCCGGAGGCGGTGCGCCACACCCAGCACCACGCTCTGGACCGACTGCGCTCAGCGGCCTGATCCGTTCGGCTCGGCGGCTTCGCTCGGCAGCTCCACCGTGAAGCACGCCCCACCCTCCGGGGCCCGCTCGGCCTTGATCGTGCCGCCCATGCGGGTCACCAGGCCGTGCACCAGCGCGAGGCCCACCCCGCCGGTGCCGACCGGCCGGTGCCCGCGGTAGCGATCGTGCAGCGCCCCCCGGTCGAACACGATCGCGTAGTCCTCGGGAGCCAGGCCGGGGCCGCCGTCGCGCACCTGGATCACGCCTGCGGGGAAGACCGCGAAGGTCAGCGGCGCGCCGCTGGGGGTGATGCGCAGCGCGTTCTCGGCCAGTCCGTCGATCACCTGCCGCATCCGCCGTGGATCGGCCGTC